>WRKV01000007.1 GCA_009777915.1 Bacteroidales bacterium
TTCCGGAACGTTGGTATACCAAGGAATAGCAACGGAGGACATCGTACGGGCGACCCTTGCGGTCGCCCCCACGGGAACCTACATTATCCATTCCGAAAATGGTGTAGTAAAGATTGTTTGGTGATTGTCTTAGCAGGGGCACCCATCTGTGTGCCCCTGCCGGCGGTTGCGACAACCGTTGGCTAAGCGTATTGCAACCCGCCACCACAGAAAAAAAACGAAATGCCCTCCGCATTTCGTTTTTTTTTCGTATCTTTGCAAATTAAAAAATAATCCATGAAAAAACAAATCAGCAGAAATATAGCCATCGTATCGGGAATTTTTTTGATCGTGTTCTCGATAATGCTCGTGACGAACTTTTTCAAAGTTAGCGGTAATGAGGCTTTAACGTTTATTGAAAACCTCAAACAGGCTAACGAGGAAATCGGCGAAGATCCGCAATTACAAGAACAAATTCGTGAGTTGGACTTGTTGGCACGACGTGCGTATTTTATCAGCATCAACCGTCTTAGAATGGGGGGCGGATTGTTGTTGATTATGGTGATTGTTTTTGTGATTTCGTTGCGAATTTATTTTGAAACAAGTAAAGATATTCCTGAAAAAGAACTTGACCCTATCGACGATTGGGCAATCCAATCCAAAACACGAATCTATATCGCTTGGATAATGGGCGGATTGGCGATACTCGGACTTGTATTTGCACTATTAACTTCGCCGTATTTGAAAAATTCAAATCCAAAACCAACAGAAGAATCATTCGCTTCGGATGTCTCGGAAAACGAGGAGGGAGAGCCTGTGATTGATGTTCTCGAAACCGACGAAACTACTGATGAAACAGAGGTTACAACCGATACAATCGAAATTTCAAAAGTAACACATAACGCATTCAGAGGAAATAATTCCCTCGGATTGAGTTCGGCAAGAAATGTTCCAACTTCATGGAATTTGTCGTCGGGACAAAATATCTTGTGGAAAATTCCGAGTCCAAGAAGTGGTTTCAACTCCCCTGTTATCAATGGAAACAGAATTTTCTTTACCGGTGCGGACGAACAAGTTCGAGAATTGATTTGTGTTGAATTAAGTTCAGGAAAAATTTTGTGGCGATTGCCTGCGAATAATATCCCCGGCTCACGAGTTCCGCAAACCACCGACGATACAGGGCTTGGAGCTCCAACAGTCGTAACCAACGGCAAAGTAGTTTGTGCAATTTTCGGAACGGGCGACGTGATTTGTGCCGATATGAATGGTAATCGACTTTGGGCAAAAAATCTCGGAGTGCCCGACAATTCCTACGGATTCGCCTCTTCCCTACTCATCTACGGAAACTCACTAATCGTTCAATACGATAATCGTAATTCGCCGAGAGTGATTTCGTTGAATTTGGATAATGGCAACGAACGTTGGTCAAAAGCCCGTTCAGAGCGGAATCCATCATGGAGCAGTCCGGTAATTATTACGGTAAATAATCAAGCACAACTGATTCTTGTAGGCAATCCGGGCGTTACATCTTACAATCCCAACAACGGAAACGTCAACTGGCGTGCGGAAGTGATGAGCGGCGAACCGGCTCCGGCTCCGGCGTTCGCAAACGGCATTCTTTTCGTGGCAACAGAATACGCAAACATGACTGCAATCAACGTTTCCGACGGTTCTATACTTTGGCAAAACAACGACGTTTTGCCCGAAATTGCAAGCCCGGTCGCAACCCGAGATTTTGTGTTTGTAGCCACAACTTACGGCGTAGTTGCGACATTCGACCCGCAAACCGGAGAGATGATAAAATCCATGGAATTAAACACGGATTTCCAAGCATCGCCGATGATTGTTGAAGGAAAAATCTACTTGATTTGTACGCGTGGAAAAATGCATATTTTCTCCGCAAGAAGCGAATTTACACTGATAAATTCGTTTGACACCGGCGAAAGAACGTACGCTACGCCTGCATTTACCGATAAAAAAATTGTGATTCGAACGGAAAAAAGTATGTATTGCGTAGGACAAAATTAAAAAAAAGAGATGCAAAATCGCATCTCTTTTTTGTTAGTTGATTTCCCACGTATCGCCCGAATTCAACAGATCGTCCACACATTTGATCTTAGACGATTTTTTTTCTTCGTACATTTGCAACTCAAATAATTCGTTGTAAGTCGGGAATGCCGCCGAACGAATCACACCCAACGCCACCGGAAATTCCGGTAACTGCATTTTCGCCAACATCAAGTGAATACCGGGATCTTTGGCATATTGGTCGTGAACCAAAATATCTTTAATCGTGATGCCGTTGATACCAATCGTTACCACTTCCAAGCCGCCTTTGCCTGGATTGTAGCGAATCCCCCTGTTTTGATCGGTTCCAAAAACCATCGGCTCGCCATGTTTCAAAATTAATTGAGCATTGCCGCGATTTTCTTTCGAGGTGATAGCATCGTGTGCTTTATCGTGAAAAATAATGCAATTTTCCAACACTTCAACCACCGATGTTCCGTCGTGTTTGGTAGCTTCTTCCACAACTTCCGTCATCAATTTCGGATTGGTATCCACTGCACGAGCAAAGAATGTGCCTTGCGATCCAATCACCAATTCGCCGGGATTAAACGGCTGTTCAATCGTTCCGAATGGTGATGTTTTGGTTGCCGTTCCTTTCGGAGTAGTCGGCGAAAACTGACCTTTCGTCAATCCATAAATTTGATTGTTGAACATCAAGATATTCACATCGATATTTCTACGAATCGTGTGAATAAAGTGATTTCCGCCGATCGCCATCGAGTCGCCATCGCCAGTATTAACCCAAACACTGAGACTCGGATTGAAAATTTTCACGCCCGATGCAATCGCATTCGCACGTCCGTGAATGCTGTGAAAACCGTACGTGTTCACGTAATACGGAAAGCGACTCGAACAACCGATTCCGGAAACCAACACAATGTTTTCTTTTTTGTAACCCGTGTTCGGAAATGCTTTGGCAACCGATGATAGAATGGCGTGTCCGCCACAACCGGGGCACCATTTAACGATTTGGTCGCTGATAAAATCCTCCTTCGTTAATGGAGTTTTTGATTTTGGTATAGATACAAATTTCTTTTCCATGATTATTTTACCTCCATAATTTTAATGAATTGTTCGGTTAATTCGCTTACGGTGAACGGTAAGCCTTGTACTTTGTTGTATTGCGACAACGGAATATGCGGAAATTTCATTCGTAAATAATTCACAAATTGTCCGTCGTTCAACTCGGGAACAATAATTTTTTTGAAACTTGAAAGCAACTTTTCCGTGTTTTTCGGAAGTGGCATAATATGTGAAAAATGTGCCAACGACACTTTTTTGCCTTGTGCTTGCATCTCTTGAACTGCCTTCAAAGTCGCACCTCTTGTACCACCCCAACTGACAACCAACAAATCTCCGGTTTCCTCGCCGACAACGCTTTGTAGCGGAATACGTTCTGCTATTTTTTGAACTTTATCGCGACGAAGTGTCACCATTTTCTGATGATTCAACGGGTCTGACGATACATTGCCAATGCCATCTTCTTTTTCCAAACCGCCGATACGATGCCGTAAACCCTCCGTTCCCGGAATCGCCCATTGGCGAATTAAAGTTTCCGGATCGCGGTTGTAAGGCTTGTAATTTGGGTCATTCGCCGCAGCAATAGGCGGATGAATTTTCGGAAGTGAAGCCATTTTTGGAATTTTGAACAATTCAGAACCAAAACCTATATAACCATCACTCAACAAAATGACCGGAGTCATGGTTTCCATAGCGATTCGCGCTGCCTCGAAAGCCGCATAAAAACAGTCGGACGGAGATGATGCCGACATCACCACCAAAGGTGCCTCTCCGTTACGTCCAAACAACGCTTGATTAAGGTCGGATTGTTCCGATTTTGTAGGAATTCCCGTTGACGGACCTGCACGCTGAACATTCACAACAACCAACGGAAGTTCTGTCATCACAGCCAATCCAAGTGCTTCCGATTTCAACGAAAGACCCGGACCCGATGTGGTGGTACAAGCCATGGCTCCGGCAAAACTTGCTCCGATAGCAGAACAAATTCCTGCAATCTCGTCTTCCGCTTGAAACACACGGGCTCCAAGAGATTTGTGTAATGCCAATTCGTATAAAATTTCAGTCGCAGGAGTAATCGGATAAGAACCCAAAAACAACGGACGACCTGATTTTTCAGCTGCTGCAAGCAAACCCCACGCTGTTGCCACGTTTCCGGTAACATTGCGATAACGTCCTTTTTCCAACGTCGATCCCGCAGGAGGAACATCAATAATCGATTCAACAACCTCCGAAGTTTCAGCATAATTGTAACCCGCACGAAATACGGTTTTATTAATCTCTTTAATTTTCGGTTTCTCAATAAATTTTTTATCAAACAAATGAAATATATGCTCCACGCCTCTACCCGTGATGAAACAAAGCATTCCTAAGGCAAACATATTTTTCGAACGGTCGATGGTTTTAAGATCAATACCAAATTCTTCACACGCTTTTTTGGTGAGTAAAGTGATGGGTGCTGCAACTAAATGATAATCCTTCAAACTCCCGTCAGTAAGCGGATTCACAGCGTATCCCGCTTTGGCAATGGCATCGTCTTCGAACGTACTTTCGTTGACAATTAACGTTGCACCTTTTTTTGCCCATTTCAGATTGGACTTGAGAGACGCAGGATTCATCGTTATCAACACATCACACAAATCTCCGGGAGTGTAGATTTTAGTTTGACCAATGTGTACTTGAAATCCGGAAACACCGGGAATGGTGTTGTGCGGAGCTCGGATTTCGGCAGGAAAATCGGGAAACGTCGCTAAATCGTTCCCCGCAAGGGCTGACGCATCAGAGAAAAGCGTGCCGATCAGTTGCATACCATCGCCCGAATCTCCGACAAATTTTACAACCAAATTTTCCTTTTGCTGAATAGAATTAGGTTTGTTTGTCATGTTTTATAATGTTTTATTTTATATTCTAAAAATTGCGACAAAGATACAAATAAAAAATGAAACAAACAAGTCGTTTTATTTTTTTTATATGTCAAAAATTTTTCGTACCTTTGTCGCAAAAAAATAAGAAATTATGATACAAGTTGTTGCAGGAATCGACATCGGTGGAACCAACACCGTTTTTGGCTTAACCGACCGTGAAGGAACTATTCACGCTACGGGAAATTTGAACACCGCAAATTATAGTGATGGCGAGGTTTTTATTCAAGACCTTGCAAAAGAAATTTCGAAAAATTTGAAACCTGAATTTCAATTGGTCGGCATCGGAATTGGTGCACCAAACGCCAATCATCACGAAGGAACCATGACGAATCCGCCGAATCTAAAAATGAAAGGCGTGATTCCGTTTGTCAAACGTTTTCAAGAAATTTTTTCCGTTCCCACTGTGTTGACCAATGATGCAAACGCTGCAGCAATCGGCGAAATGATTTTTGGCGGTGCAAAAGGCTTGAAAGATTTTATCATGGTAACGCTTGGAACAGGCGTCGGTAGCGGTTTTGTGGCAAACGGAGAACTCATTTACGGACACGATAGTTTTGCCGGAGAACTCGGACACACCATAATTATTCCCAACGGAAGACCCTGTGGTTGCGGTAGAAAAGGCTGTTTGGAAACCTACACATCTGCATCAGGAATTGCCAAAACATTCACCGAATTAACCGAAAAACAAACCGGAGAAAACCTCGAAAACATCACAAGTTACGACGTTTTGCTTGAAGCCGAAAAAGGAAATCCAATCGCCATCGAAACGTTCGACTATACCGCAAAAATTCTCGGATTAGCCTTGTCAAATGCGGTTTGCATCACAAGTCCATCACATATTTTTTTGTTCGGAGGACCTGTAAAAGCAGAACATTTTTTGCTCAACCCACTCCAAAAATACTTTGAAGACTATATGCTTTTTGTATTCAGCAACAACGTAAAATTACAAATTTCCGAATTGATGGATAAAAATGCCGCCATTCTCGGAGCCGCTGCATTGGCTTGGCAAAAGATATAACATTATGAAAATCAGAAAACAAGAAAGATGCCTCATATTTTTTTATGAATATCTTTGTCAGTCAGGGTAGTTTGGCACGGTTTTTGTTGGTGTTTTTTTAGTAGAACCCGTGGGGGTGTCAAAATCGCTCCCACCAAATTTAATAAGAAAAAATGACAGAACAAGTTGACATCAAAGAATTGAACGAAAAAATCCAGCAGGAATCCGCATTTGTGGATATACTTTCGATGGAATTAGGCAAGACCATCGTTGGACAAAAACACATGATTGAGCGTCTGCTCATTGGCTTGTTGGCAAACGGGCATATCTTGCTCGAAGGTGTGCCGGGATTGGCGAAAACGTTAGCCATTAAATCTCTCGCAGAGTCAATTGATGCGAAATTTTCTCGCATTCAATTCACGCCGGATTTGTTGCCCGCCGACCTTTTGGGTACCATGATCTACAGTCAAAAAGAAGAGCAATTCATTACCAAAAAAGGACCGATTTTTGCGAATTTTATTTTGGCAGATGAAATCAATCGTGCTCCCGCAAAAGTGCAGTCGGCACTGCTCGAAGCCATGCAGGAACGTCAAGTTACAGTTGGCGAAACCACGTACAAATTAGATGATCCGTTCTTGGTTTTGGCAACGCAAAATCCAATCGAACAAGAGGGTACCTATCCTCTGCCCGAAGCACAGGTCGACCGTTTCATGCTGAAATTGGTGGTTGGTTATCCTCAAAAAAATGAGGAAAAACAAATCATTCGTCAAAATATCCTGAACGAATATCCAAAAATTTCGCAGGTTATGAAATCGGAACACATCATCAAGGCTCGCTCGCTGACACGCGAAGTGTATTTAGATGAAAAAATCGAAAACTATATCACGGATATTGTGTTTGCAACGCGTTTTCCGAGTGAATACAAATTGGAAAAATTCAAGGATTTGATTTCGTTTGGAGGTTCTCCGAGAGCGAGTATTAACTTGGCTTTGGCATCGAAAGCCTACGCATTTATCAAACGCAGAGGTTATGTGATTCCGGAAGATGTTCGTGCGATTTGTCATGATGTCATGCGACACAGAATTGGCTTGACCTACGAAGCAGAGGCAGAAAATATCACAACGGAAGACATTATTAACGAGATACTGAACACTGTCGAAGTGCCGTAAAATGGAAACAACCGAACTACTAAAAAAAGTCCGCAAAATAGAAATCAAAACCAAAGGATTGTCGCAGCAAATCTTTTCGGGACAATATCATTCTGCCTTCAAAGGGCGTGGAATGGCGTTCAGCGAAGTGCGAGAATATGCTTATGGTGATGATGTGCGTTCGATTGATTGGAATGTTACGGCTCGCTTCAATCACCCGTATATCAAGGTGTTTGAGGAAGAACGAGAATTGACCGTGATGTTGTTGATTGATGCAAGTAGTTCGAATTTGTTTGGAACTCGAAAACAATTCAAACAGGACTTAATCACGGAAATCTCGGCTGTGCTTGCGTTTTCAGCGATTCAGAACAACGACAAAGTGGGTGTGATTTTTTTCTCCGACCAAGTTGAAAAATATATTCCGCCTAAAAAAGGTCGTACACATATTTTGCGTATAATTCGTGAATTGTTGACGATGAATCCGGTGAATAAACAGACCAATATCGGAGAAGCCATGCGGTTTTTGAACAATGTGATTAAGAAGCGTTGCACGGCATTTGTGTTGTCGGATTTTTTTGATAACGACTACGAACATTCGTTGAAAATCGTTAAGAAAAAACACGATGTGGTTGCGTTGCGAGTGTATGACGAGCGTGAAACCGAACTCCCAAACGTAGGGTTGATGCGGGTTATCGACCAAGAGACTAATCAAGAAAAAACCATCGACACGAGTGTTAGAAAAAACAGAGAAATTTATAGAAATTGGTGGACGAATCACGAAAAACAGACGGATGATGTGTTCAAGAAATTTGCGATTCGTTCGACGAAAATCAAGACTGACGAGGATTATGTGAGACCACTGACTAAACTTTTTCAAAAAAAATGACACTCATGCTAAAAAAGATTTCAACGATATGGATTTTGTTACTTTTCGCTTTGAGCGGATTTGCGGAAACGCACGTTGCCAAAGCGGAAGTGGATTTTTCGAATGTGCAAATCGGAGATCATATTCGATTGACCATTAGTTTGCAAACCGATGAAAAAAATACCGTGATTTTTCCCGTCTTGAGCGATACGATGAACGCAAAAATTGAGTTTATTTCGGTGAGTGATTTGGATACTCTTATAGAGCGGAGAAGTCGAATTAAAACGTATTCCAGAACATTTACGTTCACGATTTTTGAGGCGGGCGAATATCAATTTCCGGAAATTCCGTTTGGGGTAAAAGTACCAACGGATAACGAGTATGTTGAAGTGTTGACAAATGCTGTAACTATTATCGTTGAAGCTCCGGAAGTTGATTTGGAGGCAGATATTAAAGACATCAAAACCGTTTGGAATATCCCGATTACGTTCAGAGAAATTTTACCGTATCTATTGATTTTACTGGGTGTTGCATTGTTTACGTTTGCAGGAATTTATGCGTATCGCAAATGGAAAAAAAGAGAGCCATTATTTGTTTTCAAACCCAAACCGATTATTCCGCCACACGTGGAAGCGTTGGAAAATCTGGAAAAATTGCGTTTGAAACAACTTTGGCAAAACAATTTGGTGAAAGAGTATTACACGGAATTGACGGATATTTTGAGGATTTACACCGAAAAAGAACTGCGTATTAATGCTATTGAAATGACTTCGGATGAACTGATGGATGCTATTCAAAATTCAGAGCTCGAAAATAAATCCGAGTTGCTTTTACTCCTCAGGGACACCTTGCCAACAGCGGATTTGGTGAAATTTGCAAAATCCAAGCCGTTGCCGGACGAACATGATCGTTGTTTCAAAAATGTGAAACAATTTGTTGAAATAACCATGCCCAAAATCGAAGAAAATGTAGAGGCAAATCCTGTTTTGCCCGATAAAATTGAGGAGGAACCATCATGATGCACGGCATAACATTTCATAGTCCGGAATTTCTGTGGCTCTTGTTGGGCTTGCCTTTGCTTGCAGGTTGGAAATGGTGGAGACATAAAAAAACAGTTGCAAAAATCAGCATTTCGAACATGGATATGTTTGGTGAAATGAAAAAAAGTTTGCGACAACATTTGGCGATTTTTCCGTTTGTCTTGCGATTGCTGACGTTGGCAGTTTTGATTGTTGCGTTTGCACGTCCGCAGTCGAGTTTGAGAAGTAAGCATCAAAACGTTGAAGGTGTTGATATCATGCTGGCTTTGGACATTTCGGGTAGTATGTTGGCGGAGGATTTTTCGCCGAATCGTTTGGAAGCTGCCAAGGTTGTAGCTGCTGATTTTGTGCGTTCACGTCCGACGGATCGCATGGGAATTGTAGTGTTTGCAGGAGAAAGTTTCACACAAGCACCATTGACAACCGACCATGGAATTTTATTGTCGCAAATCCACGCAATCAAAACCGGCATGATTGAGGACGGTACCGCTATTGGCGATGGTTTGGCTACTGCTGTCAACCGTTTGAGAAATAGCACGGCTGTAAGTAAAACGATTATTTTGTTGACCGATGGCGTGAATAATATGGGTTCGATTGCACCGATAACTGCAGCAGAAATTGCGAGTCTTTACGATATTCGCGTTTACACGATTGGCGTAGGAACACACGGTACGGCACCCTACCCTTTTCAAACGCCATTTGGAAAACAATATCAAAATGTTGAAGTACATTTAGATGAACCGATGTTGAGGCAAATGGCTCAAATGACCGGTGGACAATACTTTCGGGCAACCGATAAAAATAAATTGACATCTATTTTTGAAGAAATTGACCAAATGGAAAAAAGCAAAATCGAAGTTTTGAGTTATGAACGAAAATCCGAAGAATTCAAGTTTTTGCTTTGGCTTGCATTAGGCTTGATTTTGCTTGAAATTCTATTGTCGTATGCTGTGATAAGATCTATTCCGTAAAATTATGCTGAGATTTGAAAACGATACATTATTAATTTGGTTACTGCTGATTCCGGCGTTATTTCTGCTATTTGCGGCGTTTATTTTCTATAAAAAACGACGTATGAATGTGTTTGCACAATCGTCGTTGATGGAACGTTTGGCACCGTTGTATTCGCAAAGTAAATACACGTTGAAATTTACATTGTTGATGGTGGCTTTGGCTTTATTAATCGTGAGTTTGGCAAATCCGCAAATGGGATTAAAAGTTGAAAAAGTTCAACGAAAAGGAGTGGATTTGATGATTGCTTTGGATATTTCGGAAAGTATGAATGCTGAGGATATTCAGCCAAGTCGTCTGAAACGCTCGAAACAAGCCATTAATCGCCTGTTGAGTAAACTTCATAATGATCGTATCGGGATTGTGGTTTTTGCAGGTTCGGCTTACGTTCAACTGCCTTTGACAAGTGATTACGGTGCTGCAAAAATGTTTATTGATGTGATTTCGACGAGTGATATGCAGGCTCAAGGCACCGCTATTGGTATGGCAATCGAGATGGCTATGACAGCATTCGACGATGATAAAGATCGTAAAAATAACAAAGCAATTATTGTGATCAGCGATGGAGAAGACCATGAGGAACACGCCATCGAAGCCACAAAAGCAGCGAGAAATAAAGGAATTATTGTTCACACGATTGGTATGGGACTTCCGGAAGGCACGCCAATTCCGCAGTACAACGGCAATCGCAGAGTGGGTTTCAAACACGATCGACGAGGAAATTTGGTGTTGACCAAACTCAACGAAGAAATGTTGAAAGATATTGCAAATGCTGGAGGTGGCTATTATGTAGGTGCAAACAATACTTCGGCGAGTGTAGAAACCTTGTTTTCGAAAATCGAACAAATGGATAAACAGACTTTCGATGAACGAAATTTTTCGGATTACGAAACACGATTTCAATATGTCTTAGCAATCGTAATACTACTGCTGCTTTTGGAGATTTTCATTTTCCAAAAGAAAAATAAATTTTTCAATCACGATAATTTTTTCGGAACAAAAAAATGATGAGAACTATATTAAACATAGCGATTTTACTGAGTTTTTCAACGGTTGTGTTTTCACAAAATTCGTTAAAAAGTTTTCGTGATGGCAACAGGCAATTTCACGATGGAAATTACAATGCCTCTGAAATCCTTTATCGACGGGGACTTCAAGCAGACAGTACGGATACTCGCGGACGTTTCAATTTGTCGAACGCTCTCTACAAGCAGGGCGAATCTGAGAAATCTGCCGAACTGTATGAACAATTGCTGCATGACAGACGATTGAATAACAAACAAAAATCTCAGATTCATCACAATTTGGGAAATTCTTTTGTACGAACCGAAAAATATGAAGATGCTGTAAATGCTTACAAAGAAGCGATGAAATTGAATCCAAACGACGATACACGCTATAATTTGGCGTATGCCTTGCAACGCCTGCAACAACAGCAGCAACAGCAAAATCAAAATCAACAGAATCAAGATCAAAACAACGATCAAAATCAGAAACAGCAGCAACAACAACAGCAAAATCAAGATCAAAATAATAATCAGCAGCAACAACGTCGACAAAATCAAGGTAATGATGAGCAAAGCAGGCAGGGACAAGGTTCACAACCTCATCAATTGCGACAAGGTGATGCCGAACGTATGTTGAATGCTATGGACAGGCAAGAGCGAAACACACTTGATAAGAGAAAACAAATTAACGTTCAACAACGCGGTAGAGCCGAAAAAGACTGGTAGTATGCGATATTTTTGGACTGTCATATTCACACTTTTTTTCGCTCAAATTCAAGCGGCAGATGAGTATACATTTGAAGTGAAATCTCCTACGCAAGTCAGTGTTGGTCAAGCTTTCGACATTCAATTTGTGATTACGTCTACCGGACGGATTGATGCCTCGAATTTTCAAGCACCGACTTTCCGAAATCTGGATATTCATTTCGGACCGTCGCAATCGCAATCGTCAAGCACATCTATTATCAACGGACAACGTTCGCAAACGGTCAGTATAACGCTATCTTACCGCGTTTCTGCACCAAGAGAAGGTATGATAAATTTTGGTCCGGCGAGTATTGATATTGCCGGAAAAACTTACAAAACCTCCGGTGCCTCCATTCGAGTTAGCAAAGCCTCTCCTGCTCAACAACAGCAGCAACAGCAACAAAGACAGAGTGGACAAGCCTCTCGAAGTTCGGCGAATGCACAGCAACAACAACCGCAACAGCCCGCCACTCTAAGTGCAGAGGACGTTAACCTTCGAGCATCTGTGAACAAAAATTCCGTTTACGAAGGCGAAGAAATTTTGTTGACCTACACGATTTTCACGAATGTCGGTATCCGAGACCTTAATATCTACAGTAAAACGTCCAGTCAAGGTTTTTGGTCGGAAGAAATCAGAGGACAATTTCCGGCTGTGCAACAAGGTCGCGGTGTGAGTCAGGCTTTGTCGAAATCGTTGATATATCCGCAACGTAGCGGTAGGCTGGCAATCGACCCTTTGGAAATTGAGGTCGTTGCACAAGTTGTAACTCGTCCTTCCCGTTCACGGGATCCGTTTGCGGATTTTTTCAATGATCCGTTTGGTAGTTTTTTCGGAACATCGGTGCAACAAGTGAAAAAAACACTTAGTTCCAATCGGATTAATATCAACGTGAAACCCTTGCCAACACAGGGGAAACCAAAAAGTTTCAGAGGTAATGTCGGACGCTTCACATTCAATTCGAAAATAGATAAAACCACACTCAAAGCCAACGAAGCCTTGACGATAAGCGTAACCATCGGAGGACGTGGAAATCTCAGGCACATCGAGGCTCCGGAAGTTTTGTTCCCCGCCGATTTCGAAGTTTATGCTCCGATTGAAACTGAAAATATCCAAGTTGGTGTGGGTGGAATGACCGGAAACAAAACCTTTGAATTCCTTGCTATTCCACGAACACAGGGCAGTTATATTATTCCACCGATTGAATTTTCGTATTTCGATCCCGAGCAAGCAAAATATATTTCTCATCGAACGGAGGAGTTCAAAATCACGGTACAAAAGGGTGACGAGCGATTTATGGCAACTGCTGTCGGCACGGCTACCGAAAATAAGTATTTGAATCGTGATATTGAATTTATCAAAACACGTACTTCACCATTGAAAGATATCAACCAAAAATTCTTGTTTTCAACTGTGTTTTGGCTACTTTTCGGACTTCCGTTTGTGTTATTGACAGTGTTTTTAATCATTCGTAAACAGCTGGATATTCAAAAAGCCGACGTGGTTGGATTACGCAACAGACGAGCATTTAAGGAGGCAAAAAAGAATCTCCGTAAAGCCGAAAAGTATATGAATGAGCACAATCAAGAGGCTTTCTATATCGAGATTTCAAAGGCACTTTGGGGATTTTTGAGTAAAAAATTCAACATACCTGTGGCTGAACTTTCCATCGAAAATGTTCATCACGTTTTATTAGGCAAACAAATTCAATCCGAACATATCGACCAATTCTTGAAAGCCCTTGAAAACTGCGAATTTGCGAGATTTGCACCCAATGGCACTTCGGCACAATCCATGCAAGACGTCTACGATGAAGCGTTTGCTGTAATCAGTAGTATTGTGCGACACCTTAATGAATGAATAGTGAATAGTGAATAGTGGCTTTAGTGCAATTTATAGACAATGAGAATATGAAAAAATACCTAAACATAACAATCGCTCTACTTCTTACCCTGCAAGCGTTTGCGAAGACAACATTCGAGCAGGGCAACGAATATTATATTGCAGAAGAATACCGAAAAGCGATGGAAACCTACATGGCTGTAGTGGAATCGGGAACGGTTTCAGCAGAATTGTATTTCAATTTAGGCAATTCATGTTTCCGATTAGGCGATTATCCGAGTGCAATTTTGTATTACGAAAAAGCCAAACGATTATCGCCGAAAGACGAGGAAATACTGATGAATCTGGGGATTGCAAACACTCGAATTACGGATAAATTTGAAGTGCTGCCGGATGTGTTTTTTGTGCATTATTGGAAAGTTTTTTCAGGACTTTTTTCTCGAGATGGCTGGGCGGTTATTTTTCTTTGTCTTGTGTTTACAAGTGCGTTGTGCTTGGCTTGGTATTTTTTAGCGTTGACTTATGACAGAAAAAAATTAGCGTTTTACGTTTGTTTTTTGTTTATCGTTCTTTCTGCAACCGTCTTTGGTGCAGCAATTCAGCAACATCGTCAACAAACTCGTCCGGCGGGAATTATTATGAAAAACAAAGTTGAAGTCAGCAGTTCGCCACAAATTAACCGTTTGCAATTTGTGGTTCATGGTGGCAGTAAGGTTGATATTATTGATGAAATCGGCGACTATTACCGCATTCGTGTTGCCGATGGAAACAACGGCTGGATTCCGAAAGAGGATTTGGCGAGGATTTAATTACTCCTCTTCCCTACCGATTCCTTTCATAATTCCGATTTTCGAATTTCGGATAAACGACAGAATTTCGTCGCGTTCGGGAGTTTGTGAGATTTCTTTTTCGATCAGTTCGAGAGCATTGCTTATATTCAAATCCTTCAAATAAATGTAGCGATAAATTTCTTGAATTTGTGCAATCTGTTCATCGGCAAATCCCCTACGCTGTAAGCCTACAGAGTTTATTCCAACGAACGAAATCGGTTCTCTTGCTGCTTTCGTGAAAGGCGGAATATCTTTGCGAACGAGCGAACCGCCTGCAATGTAGGTGTGCGAGCCTATATGCATGAATTGCTGAACGGCACAAAATCCGCCTAAAATCGCCCAATCGTCAACGACTACGTGCCCTGCAAGTCCTGTATTACCGGAAAGAATACAATTATTTCCAACAACACAATCGTGTCCAAGATGAACGTACGACATGATCAAACAATTATTTCCGACACGCGTTTCCCAATTGGCTTGCGTTCCGCGATTGATCGTTACACATTCGCGAATCGTTGTATTGTCGCCGATTACAGCGGTTGTTTCTTCTCCGATAAATTTCAAATCTTGTGGAATTCCCGAAATCACAGCACCCGGAAAAATCTTGCAATTTTTTCCGATTCTGGCACCTTCCATGATCACGGCATTAGGTCCAATCCATGTGCCCTCGCCGATTTCAACGTTTTTATAGATCGTCGCAAATGGCTCAATAATCACGTTTTCCGCAATTTTTGCTTCCGGATGTACGTTGGTTAGCGGATGATACATATAGTTATGTTTTACGATTTTTTTGCTAATTGTGCTAACATTTCTGCTTCGCACGTGATTTGATTTCCGACATACGCCGTTCCTTTCATATTCACCAATCCTCTGCGAATCGGCGAAAGCAGTTCCAATTTGAATACCAATGTATCTCCGGGAACAACTTTTTGACGAAACTTCACGTTATCGATTTTCATAAAAAATGTCAGATAATTTTCCGGATCCGGAACACTGCTCAGTGCTAAAATTCCACCGCATTGTGCCATCGCCTCTACTTGTAAAACGCCCGGCATCACAGGATTTCCCGGAAAATGTCCCTTGAAAAATTCTTCGTTCATCGTTACGTTTTTCACGCCGATAACGTGTGATTCGCTCATCTCCATAATTTTGTCGACCAACAGGAATGGCGGGCGATGCGGAATTTTAGTTTTGATACCTTCGACATCAAACAACGGTGGTGCATTCAAGTCAATTTTCGGCACATCTTTGGTTGCAATTTCTTCCAACATTCTTTGACGAATAACCTTTGCAAACTCCACATTGGCACGGTGTCCGGGACGATGAGCGATAACATGCCCTTTCATTCTTGCACCAACCAACGTCATGTCGCCAATCAAATCCAATAATTTATGACGAGCAGGTTCGTTTCTGAAACGCAATTCGATATTGTTCAAAATTCCCAATTCCTCGATAATCTTGATGTCCGGCTTATTAAAAAACTTTTTTAAGTCATCAAAAACTTCTGTCGAAACATTTTTTTCAACAAACACAATGGCATTGTCTAAATCTCCGCCTTTGACCAAATTATGTTTCACCAATTGTTCCAATTCATGCAAAAACACAAAGGTTCTGCACGGTGCCACTTCCGTTGCAAAATGTTTCAAATCGTGAAGTGATGCCAATTGCAACGGCAAAACGTCCATATCATAATCGATTAAAACGGTGTATTTTGTGCCACTGCTACTCACCACCATTTCTTCGATTTTCTTTGATTTATCCACGTATGCCAAGTGTTTTGGCACTTCATAATACACACGGTCGGTGTCTTGTTCAACGGTTCCGACTTCGGCAATTGCTTTCACAACTTCCAACGCAGATCCGTCTAAAATCGGCATCTCCACGTTATCAATTTCAATCAATGCGTTGTCGATATCCATCGCAAACAGAGATGCTAAAATATGTTCAACCGTTGAAACGGCGGCATCTCCGACTTGCAAAGTTGTTCCGCGTGAAGTATCCGTAACGTTTTCGGCGACTGCGGCAATCAATTTGGAACCTTCCAAATCCGTACGTTTGAATTTATACCAATGATTTACAGGTGCAGGTAAGATGTTCATCGTTACCTTTTGTCCCGAGTGTAAGCCGACACCTGTGATTGTTACAGGTTTTTTCAGCGTACGTTGTTTTTCTTGAGGCATAATTTGGGTTTATTTTATACTGCTACGATATTGCTCCATTAATCAAGATTACCGCAAGTAACGAAAGAATTGCAAAAAATTCCGGGAATGCTGCGAGAATCAGGGTATTTCCGAGAGCATTTTGTCCTGATCCGACGGCAGCGATGCCGTTTGAACAGATGTCGGCTTGTTTAATACAACAAATTCCGGAAACGAAGCCCAAAATTAAACCTCCCGCCAATATAGCGGCTGCGGTAAGCCAGTCCATCTCCGGACCCAATATGCCAAGAGTTAGATAAAAGCCGATAAATCCGTAAAGTCCGTTCGAACTTGGTACTGCGGATAAAATCAAGCAGTTTCCGAATCCTGCAGGATTCTTTTTCACTGCTCCGGTGGTTGCATTTCCGCACATAGCGAGTGCGATTCCGCTACAAACTCCGGGGACTGCAATCATGAGTGCTGTGCCAATGTAGGCTAATACGATAGGTTCCATAGTTTTTTTGTTATTTTTGGTTGTTTTATTTTAATTTGGTTTGCAAAGATACAAAAAAAAAACGAAAGATAAAAGTATTTCGTTTTTTTTTATTGATTTTTTTGATTATTACTGACCACCCATCAAGGCGAATAACGCAGCAAATGTTTCCATACAATCGCTTGTTCCCTCTTTGAATCCTTGTGCGAAATCATTGTTTTTGAAGTCGAAAACGCTGTAAAGAGGTTCTTCTGCTTCAGGGTCGTAGTTTGTGTAAACAAACGACACATACTGTTGATACTTTGCAAGCAATCCGGGGCAGGTGCCCAATTGCATGGCATAGAGACCGAAGGCTTGATTGAAACCTGTTTCATCAAAATTGCCTGCTGCATCTACAAAATCTGCGGGATCAGGGGCATTAAAACTTGCCACGCAATCGCACATTTCTGTTCCTGCTTTTTTACCCGTTACTTTGGGGTCGGTTTTGTCCTTGTTTCCACAAGAAATTACAACTACTGCCAATGCGACAGCAATTACGGTTACTGAAATACTTTTGAATCTGTTCATGGTGTTAAAAATTAAATTTGTGAATAAAAATTGAATTATAGTGTGGTTAAAAATTCTTGATCAAAAACGCCATGTTACTTTTCCGCCAAACATTCGCGGTGCCCCCGGTACGAAAGTAGGAACGCCAAACATAGCCCCCATATTGCCTGCACCGATAAGATATTTTTCGCCCATGAGATTTGTGCCAAACACAGAAAAGGTCAATCGTTGCTTTTTAAGGTGCGACGCCAAGTTTACGTTTAATAAACCGTAAGCATTTTGGTCGATCCCTTCATCGTTGGCATCTTCAAACCAAAAATGACTTTTCCACGAATAAGCCGGTGTGAGCGAGATACGAATGTTTTGCGAAATATCAACACCGGCATTAAACCCGACAAGAAAACTGTTTCGCGGTGTGAGGCGAAACGTGTTTCCTGCGTTGCCTTGCGGATTTCCATGGCGGTCTTTATCGTCGAAAGTCGCATGAATATAGTTGTAATTTCCAAAAATATCTACATAATCGTTGATGACCACTTTGCCGGAAATTTCCGCACCATAAGCAGTGGCTTTATCGATATCCAATATCAGGTAATTCATTCCCTCCCATGCCGAACTTTGGAAATTGCGATAAAGTTGGCAAAACAGCGAAACATCAAGCCTGTAGCGATAGCGAATCATTCTGTATCCGGCATCGAAACTGTGAAGTGTTTCGGCATCAATAATTGACAATTCGCCTGCCGAATTATATTGCAGCACATTCGGGCGACGTCCTCGCGAATATCCTGCATAAACACTGGCATTGTCGGCAATATCATATTTTGCATTTGCTCGCCAAGTGAGCGATGAAAAAGATTTTTGCGTTGTGGGATTTTCGACTTCCGCAAAAAAGAAATTGGGATATGGCGACGGACTGTTGGGAACAAACATACCTATCAACATCCCAAGCGTAGAGGGCACGTCAGCATTGACATTGTAGGCACGATTTTGGATTGAAAAATTTTCAAACGTGGTGCGAATTCCCGCTGTAACACTCATTTTTGGAAGCAATTTGTATGTGGCATCAAAAAAGAAATCCAATGCACTGTTGACTGCTTCGGTCATGCTTTTTTCTTCGTGATTGGTTGGCAACAGCATTCCGCTCAATTCGCCGAGCATATCGTTAGGAAGCAAGGCGGTCATTGCATTTCCGGGCATCAGCATGGTAGGCATTTCAAAAAACAACCAAGCCGCATATTGCTCATCGGGGCGAAAATGGTATGTTTGACTCACATTTTCACGCCAAAAACTCGTTCCTGCAATTCCCGAAAAACGATTTCCAAGTGCAAAATTGTAGCGAAATTCTTGTGTGAATTGGTTCGCTTTTACCAATTCCGCCATATCCAGGGCGGGTGCGGACGTACCGTCGGCATCAAAACGAGAGTCGGCGGTGTTGTTGAAATACGACGTTATCGAACTGAAATAATTGTTGTCGTTGATGTGATAACGAGCATTGAGAATGGTTCCAAAAACATTGCGTTTGTTGTAAAATTGCTTATCGTTATCGAAAAAAACTTCATAATCAAAAGGCTTTCGACCGCCATACGGGTTGACAAACGCCGTTCCCGAATTGTTGTCATTCTGATAATTGACCGTCAAATCAGCCTTAAAATTGCTGTTTTTCGGCGTAAAAGAAGTTGAAAAACGCACTCCCGCCGTATTTTTATCGTTGAGAGCCTTACCACCCGAAAGATTTTTGACATAGCCATCGCGATACGTGTAAATACCGGCAATGCGGGTTGAAAGCACGTTATCCATTATCGGTACATTCAGTGCACCTTCAATATGTTTCATTCCATAATTGCCTACGCCAATCTTGGCATATCCGCCAAAAACAGGATCGGGTTTTCGCGTGATAAAACTGATTGCTCCGGCTTGTGAACCACGTCCAAAAAGTGTTCCTTGCGGACCTTTCAACACTTCCACACGCTCTATATCGTAAAGTTCCGACAACGCCATACTTGCACGACTCGTGGGTGCATGGTCGAAATAGACCGATACACGCGGTTGTGCCGTTGGACTAACCTCATCGCTCGTCAGTCCGCGAATAACCAAATTCGGGCGGTTTGGATTTTGTACCAACACATTCAGTCCCGGTACAAAAGCGGCTAATTGTTCTAATTCAGTAATGTTGTTATTTCGGAGCGTTTGCACACCAACAACAGTAATTGCAGCGGGAATGTCGAGCAAGCGTTGTTCGCCGTGTTGCGAAGAAACGATTACTTCCTCAAGTTCAATAATCGTTTTCAGAGTATCAATTTCTGTTGAGTGGGCTGCCACTTTCAAAAAAGATAACGACAACAGAAATGTTGCGAGAAATTGTCTTAACTTTATATTTTTGATTCTTTTTGTTCTATTTCTCATTTGTTATTACTCTGTTTAACGTCGTTATGTGCCGGCATTTAATATGCCGCTTTGAATTGAAAACCCTTTCAATAACGGCTTTCAACCTCTTTCCAATCTACGATTGACCACAGACTTTTCAGATGGTCGGCACGACGATTTCGGCAGTCGACATAGTACGCATGTTCCCAAACATCAAAGGTCAGTAATGGTTTTAACCCTTTGGTAAGCGGATTTCCTGCATTGGCTTCTTTGACAATCGACAAATTTCCATCTTGGTCGGCAGCTAACCAAACCCAGCCCGAACCGAATACTCCGACACCGGCAGTTTCAAATTCTTTCTGAAAATTTTCAAACGACCCCCAAACAGCGTCAATCGCTTCTGCCAGACGATTACCGGGTTTTCCGCCTCCCGTCGGAGAAAATTGCGTAAAATAGAGGTTGTGATTCAACACCTGTCCCGCATTGTTGAAAATAGCTCCATCCGATTCCTTGACAATCGTTTCAAGATCGGCGGTTTCAAACTTCGTTCCTTGAATCAGATTGTTCAAGTTGTTTACGTACGTTAGCAAGTGTTTTCCATGGTGAAACTCAATGGTTTCCTGACTTATTACCGGTTCCAGTGCATTCGCTGCGTACGGTAATTGAATGAGTTCGTGTTTCATAATACTTTGACTTTTAACAGCCTCGTTGCTACATAATATCAACAGAGACCAAATTACAATTTTTTTTATCATATTAATTTATTTTATTTAAGGTTTACAAAAACATTTACAAAAATATAATTTTTCGACAAAGATACGATTTTTTTTTCAATTATTGTAAATTCTTAACAAAAATTTAGTGTTTGTCAATGTCATTTTTTTTTTGTATCTTTGCATGCTAATTTTTAAATTAAAAAAAATGTCTATCAATCATCCGAATTATCTCTTTGAAATCAGTTGGGAAGTGTGCAACAAAGTCAATGGTATACACACCGAACTTTCTGAAAACGCACAACATTTGCAAAAACTTCCTACAAACGACTTCTTAATGATTGGTCCCGATGTGTGGCGGGACAAACACAATACAGAGTTTACCGAAGATCGCGACCTCTATCGTACGTGGTGCGAACAAGCCGAACGAGATGGCTTGAATTTCCGAATCGGTCGTTGGAATATTCCCGGAAATCCGATTGTAATTTTGGTGGATTTTACTTCATTTTTTTCACAAAAAGACGATATTTTCAAAGAACTTTGGGAAACCTATAAATTGGACTCTATTTCCGGACAGTGGGACTACATTGAACCTGCAATTTTTGGTTATGTCGCCGGAAAAATTATGGAACATTTTTATCAGTACAATGTGATGCCGAACGAACAAGTTTTGGCACAATTTCACGATTGGTTGACCGGTTCCGGAGTGCTTTATTTGAAACATAAAGCTCCACAAATTGCAACGGCTTTTACCGTACACAGCACGGTTATCGGACAAACTCTTGAGGCTAATAATTTTTCACTGAGTCAAGATATTTCACTTTACAACGCCGATCAATTGGCGAATAATTTTTATGTTCGAGCCAAGCATTCTCTTGAAAAATTATCCGCTGCAAATACAGATGTTTTCACAACGGTAAACGAAACGATAAACGAACAATGTCGAGTGTTTCTCGGAAAAATTACTGATAAAATCACAGAACATATTGCCGATTACGAAAAAGCCTACGATATAGCTTTGGAAAAAGCCATAGCACGCTCGGATAGTTATACGCATATTCCGCTTCCGTTCGATTATGGTATCGAAGAACGTTTTAAGAAAGTGAAACCGGAATGGAAAAAAATGTTGATTCATCCCAATATTCCGGACAAACTTAAAAAACTTCACGAACTTTCGATGAACCTTTGGTGGTGCTGGGATTATGAAACTACAAATTTGTTCGAATCCATAAATCCTGAATTATTCAACAGTTTTGAGCGAAATCCGATTGCTATGCTCAAAGCGATGAGTAGTCCGGAAATCGAAAAATTAGAAAACGACACTGAATTTTTAACCAAATTGGACGGTATTTATGAACGTTTCAGAGCCTACATGGATGCAAAAACCGAGCAAACTCCAAAGGTTGCTTATTTCAGTATGGAATTCGGTTTGCACGAATCGGTCAAAATTTATTCGGGTGGTTTGGGAATCTTGGCGGGCGACTATTTGAAAGAAGCAAGCGACTGCAATTACAACATGATTGGAATTGGTCTGCTTTATCGCTACGGTTATTTCAAACAACAAATTTCTATTGGCGGAGAACAGATTGCACATTCGATTCCTCAACGTTTTTCGGATTTGCCGTTACTTCCTGTTCGAGATGAAAGTGGACGTTGGATTCAAGTGAGTATTTCACTGCCGGGGCGAACACTTCATGCTAAAATTTGGCGTTTGGATGTGGGTCGAGTCCCTTTGTTTTTGCTGGATACAGACATTGAATGCAATTCCGAACAAGACCGTGCAATTACCCATAATCTTTACGGAGGAGATTGGGAAAATCGTTTGAAACAAGAGATTTTGCTGGGTGTTGGTGGTATTCGTGCTATTCGAAAAATGGGCGAAAAACCGGATTTATATCATTGCAACGAAGGTCATGCCGCATTTATTGGCTTGGAACGATTGCGACAAATGGTTGAAGAAGAAAATAAATCGTTCGTTCATGCCAAAGAATTGGTTCGTGCATCGACCTTGTTTACTACGCACACGCCTGTTCCGGCAGGCCATGATGCTTTTTCCGAAGATTTAATGCGAACTTATATTTCGCATTATCCGAAACGTTTGGGCATTACATGGGAAGCGTTGACAGGACTTGGACGTTGGAATGAAAACGATACTCAGGAAAAATTTTCGATGAGTGTTTTAGCTGCAAATCTTTCTCAGGAAATGAACGGTGTAAGCCGACTTCACGGCAAAGTATCGCGTGAAATGTTTGTCGGAATGTATGACGGATATTATCCGGAAGAATTGCATATCGGTTATGTAACCAACGGTGTACACTACAAAACATGGACACACGAGGATTGGCAAAAACTTCATGCGAAATATTTTGGTGAAAAATTTGACCAAGATATGTCGAATCCCGAACATTGGAAAGGTATTGAAAATGCCACAGATCAAGAGATTTGGGATCTGCGAACTAAACTGCGAACGAAACTTGTCGACCTTGCCAAAATCAAGTTGGAAGAAGATATGACCATTCGTGAAGAAAATCCGGCAACTATTGAAAAAGCCTTGAAAGGCTGTTGTTACAACAAATTGACGATTGGTTTTGCTCGTCGTTTTGCAACGTACAAACGTGCACAATTGTTGTTCACAAACCTGCCGAGATTAGCAGAAATCGTGAATCATCCGACACGTCCGGTGCAGTTTGTATTTGCCGGAAAAGCACACCCCGCCGACAAAGCAGGACAAGACTTGATCAAATTAATTTTAGATGTTTCTCGGCGTCCGGAATTTGTTGGAAAAATTTTCTTTCTCGAAAATTATGATATCGAAATTGCAAAACATTTGGTTCAAGGTGTGGATATTTGGATGAATACGCCGACACGTCCTCTCGAAGCCTCCGGAACATCGGGTGAAAAGGCTATTATGAACGGCGTTTTGAATTTGAGTGTACTCGATGGTTGGTGGGCAGAAGGCTACAAAAAAGATGCAGGTTGGGCTCTGAAAGAAGAAAAAACTTATGAAAACGATGCATTTCAAAATGCACTGGATGCCGAAACAATTTACAATTTAATCGAAAATGAAATCACAGATGCATTTTACGATAAAGATGAAAAGACCGATATTTCCAAACGTTGGGTAGATTTAATCAGAAATAATTTTACGGAAATTTCATGGAATTTCACGATGAAACGTCAGTTGGACGATTACATCAAACAGTATTATACACCGCAATTCGAGCGTTCGGCTGTTCTTTTGGAACGCAACGGACGTAAGGCTCACGAACTTGCACAATGGAAAGTGAAAGTTGCACAAGCATGGAATAATTTGGAAGTTTTGAATGTGGATTATCACAATTCTACACACAGACCTCTTCAAATGGGCGACACGTTTGAAGCCGAATTAGTGATTGATGTGAAAGATTTGAATGCTGAAGATATCGGTGTGGAATTGATTTACGGACAAAAGAAAAACGACAGTGTTGATAAACTTTTGGGCGTTTACGAAATGAAATTGGATAAGTTCGAAGGTTCGATTGCAACGTTCAAATTGTCGTTCTCTGCAACGATTTCCGGTGTTTACGATTTTGCATTCCGCATCTTTCCAACACATCCGTTATTGCCACATCGACAAGATTTCAATCTCATTAAGTGGGCGTAATTTTTTATTTGATTTTCGCTAATAAATCCGGTAAATTCCGAAGTGCGGCAAGTTCTCGCCATTTTTTTCTTGCTTCGATGGCAGGCATACCAAAATAGGTTTTTCCGCCCTCTAACGTTTTATCTACGGCTGATGTAGCTAAGACAACAGCACCTTTTCCAACTACGAGATCTTTGTTGACAACCACTTGTCCCCAAATCACAACATCATCTTCGATTTTAGTTACACCTGCAATTGCAGAATGCGAACCAATCAAACAATTTTTTCCGATAATCGTATCATGTCCGACTTGCACAAAATTATCCATTTTTGTGCCTTCGCCAACAATGGTATCACCGGAAACACCTTTGTCAATGCAAGTATTCGCACCAACTTCCACACGATTTTCTAAAATTACTTTTCCGCTCGACAAAAATTTTCGATACCCTTCCGGTTTGCGTTGAAAATAGTAAGCATCCGCACCAATCACAGCACCCGAATGAATAATGCAATCATCGCCGATTTCGCTGTAATCGTAAATACTTACGTTCGGATAAATCACACAATTTTTACCGATTTTAACGTGATTTCCAATAAAAACATTCGGCTGAATAATTGTGTTTTCGCCAATTTTCGCACTATCCGAAATCATCTTGAAACTCGCAGTAAACGGACGAAATTTCATGGTTAATTTATTGAAATCCGCAAACGGATCTTGCGAAATCAACAATGTTTTTCCGGCAGGACATTCCACGTCCGAACTGTTAATCAAAATCGTTGTAGCTGCCGAATTCAGTGCTTTTTCGTAGTATTTCGGGTGGTCGACAAACGTGATATCTCCCGTTTCAACGGTATGAATTTCGTTCATTCCTGTGATGATGAAATCGGGAGACCCAACGGCTGTAGCCCCCAAAAAATCTGCTAATTCAGAAAGCGTATATGGTTTTGGAAATTTCATTTTAGTTTATTTATCCGAAATTCGTCCGCCGTATTCGCTGGTTCGAGTGTCGACTTTGATACGCTCACCTATCTCAATAAACAACGGAACTTTCACTGTAGCACCACAATCAATCGTTGCTTCTTTCGTTGCATTGGTTGACGTATTGCCTTTTACAGCAGGTTCGGTATACGTTATGACGCCTTCGACAAATGCAGGAAGTTCGCACAAAAGCGGTGTTTCGGTTTCTGCGTGAACCGTAATCTCAACGTTGGAGCCGTCTTTAAGAAATTGCGGAGCATTGATTTGACGTTCTTCGATCACAATTTGTTCGAACGTTTCGTTGTGCATAAACGTGTAACCCATATCGTCTTTGTACAAAAATTGATATGGACGCCGTTCTACGCGTGCTGTTTCTATACGAGATCCTGCCGGAAATGTATTTTCCAAAACACGTCCGTCTCGGAGGTTTTTGAGTTTTGTTCGTACGAAAGCCGCACCTTTTCCGGGTTTTACATGTTGGAATTCGACGATTTGCCAAAGTCCGTTGTTAAAGTCTAAGCATAAGCCGTTTTTAATGTCTGCTGTTGTTGCCATAGTATTTTTTTTTATGATTTAGAGTGCAAAGATACAAAAAAAATTTAAATCGGCACTTTTTTTATTGCATCATAAACACATTCATCAACGCAAAGCCCACATTTTACGCATTTTTCAACGTCAATCGTGTGCACTTCGTAAGGCATGTAAGGAATGGCATCCACAGGACAAGCTTTCGCACATTTCGTACAACCCGTGCAAGTTTCAGTGATGGTGTAATGAATTAAATCCTTACACGTTCCGGTTTTACATACGCCGTTGATATGTTCTTCATATTCATCACGAAAATATCTCAAAGTCGTGAGAACGGGATTTGGTGCGGTTTTCCCAAGACCGCAAAGTGATGTTTTTTTGATATTCAATGCAAGTTGTTCCAATTTTTCGATGTCGCTCATTTCGGCTCGACCGCTACAAATTTTATCCAAAATATCCAACATTCGTCGAATGCCAACCCGACAAAACGTGCATTTACCGCAGGATTCCTCGCAGGTAAAACTCAAAAAATATCTGGCGACATCTACCATGCAATCGCTTTCGCTGAGCACCACCAAACCGCCCGAACCCATCATCGCACCCATTTGCGAGAACGAATCAAAATCCACTTCAACATCGCACAAATGTGCCGGAATACAGCCTCCCGAAGGTCCGCCGATCTGAATCGCTTTGAGTTTTTCGCCTTTTTCAACACCACCGCCAATGTCGTCCACAATTTGATTTAACGTAATGCCCATCGGCACTTCAATCAATCCGCCGTGACGAATTTTTCCTGCCAAAGCAAAAACTTTTGTGCCTTTACTGTTCGTTGTTCCAATTTCCGAATAATGTTCCGAACCATTTCGAATAATGTACGGAATTTGACTCAACGTTTCCACATTATTTACCAAAGTCGGACAACCGTTCAACCCTTTTTCCGCAGGGAAAGGCGGACGTTGTTTCGGAAATCCGCGACTACCTTCAATCGAAGCAATCAATGCTGTTTCTTCGCCACAAACAAATGCACCTGCACCTTCAAAAATCGAAATTTCAAACGAAAAATTTGTGTCTAAAATATGTTCGCCAAGGAGATTTCGTTCTTTACAAATTTCGATTGCCTTACGAATCCGCTCCACTGCCAACGGATATTCGGCACGAATATAAAAAATCCCTTGATTCGCACCAACCGCATAACCTGCAATAATCATGCCTTCAATCACTCGAAACGGATACGATTCGAGCAACATTCTGTCCATGAATGCACCCGGATCGCCTTCGTCGCCGTTGCAAATCACATATTTTTCACCCGACGATCGTACAACGATTTCCCATTTTTTTCCGGATGGAAAACCTCCGCCACCGCGTCCGCGAATTCCGCTGTTCAAGATATTTTCGACAATGGTTTGAGGTTTTTGCAACAATGTTTTTTTCAATCCTTCAAAACCGCCTTGCGTAATGTATTCGTCAATGTTCAAAGGTGTGAGAACTCCATAGCCTTCCGTTGAAATATGTTTTTGTTCGGACAAAAAACTGTCGATAACTTTTGTGCGTTCGTTTTCGGGTTTCCAAATCACGTTGTCCCACGTGATGTCGGTGTGAAACGTATCAACATGGTCTAATAATTTATTTTTCCAACGCTTGAAATAATTTTGAGGCTCGAAATGATGATGCAGGATTTCCTTGATTTCAGAGGGTTTCACGTTGGGATAACGTTCAATCGAACCATCGGGCAACACAACATCGATCAACGGAACTTTCGCACAAACGCCTACGCAACCAACCTGTTTGATATGAACATCAATTCCTAATTCGCGTTCGGCTGTTTGTAGTTCATTCAAAATATCAGCCGAACCGCTTGCCATACAACATGAACCCATACCAATACGGATTTCTCCAATAATCTTACGTTGCGTTTTTTTGATTTGATCCGATGATTTTTCGCTTTGATAAATCAAAAAATCATCTATCGTTTCCTTAACTTTTCCGGGTTGAACATGTCCGTAAATTTTTTCATCAATTTGCACCACCGGAGCAAGCGAACAGCAACCTAAACAAGCAATTTTTTCGATAGAAAAAAGTTCGTCATCGGTCGTAATTTTTTCGTCATCTATATTTAATTCTCGACGAAATGCATCAATCACATTGCCTGCACCTTTCACATGACAAGCCGTTCCCGTGCAGACTTTGATAAGATGTTTTCCGTAAGGAATATGTCGAAATTGCGAATAAAACGTGGAAACGCTGATGAGTTGTGCACGATCGATTTCGGTTTTTTCATAAATCCGTTCGATAACCTCCGAAGGTAAGTAACCAAATTCATTTTGCAACGCTTGAAGCAAAGGAATAACAATGCTTTTGGACGTTCCGACTTGCTCAATGATAGCATCGGTTTGAGTGATAAAATCAAGTGTATGATTAGGATTGCAATTGCAGGACATTAGGATTTTTTTTGCAAAGATACAATTTTTTTTTGAATTTCATTTTTTTTTCGTATCTTTGTGGCAAATTTTAATCGAAAAAATATGTAAAAAAACGAAAATATAATAAACGGCGTTGCTGTATTCTTGTTATCGAAATTTCGACGTTTCAATATAGTTACAAGAGTGAGTGAACGTTCGCGAGAGCGGACTTTTCTTATTTGTAACTATGGGTCGTCGAAAACCTCGATAACGGATTTGTGAAAGTCCGTTTTTTTATTGCCCTAAATCAAAAATCTAAACCAAAATAACCATGAAAAAAATCACCCTAATCTTAGTTTTCGCAGTTTTTGCGACCAAAAGTTTTGCTCATTGTCCTATCCCGCAATGGTGTCCTAAAGCAGATTTACACCAAACTCTCTGGACAGGCGAGCCGATTGACGCTATCGAGTTTCCCACGGTGATGGGCAAAACCCTTGTTGTCGAAGGGGTCGACATGACGGCAAAAAAAATGAATATCCGGCATTTTATCGCCGCAACAACCGATTCAACATCGGAATAACTTCGGGTGACGAGGGTCGTGGAGCATCAATGGATACAATGTTACCCTCTTTATCGAACAGTAAATATCGCGGAATCCCTGTGATACCGTAAAGTCTGTGGATATTGGTCGGTCCATCGATATTGCCGCTCAGCTGGATAGCTCCTTTGAACCTCAAATCGTGATTGACAACAAAATCTTTCCATCTTTGAATATCTCTCAAATGGTCGGTAGAAACGCTGACAAATACAATGTTGTTATTTCCTGAGAAATGGGTTTCCAACTTTTTCTTATGCGGTAGTTCTGCAACGCACGGCCCACACCACGTTGCCCAAACGGTCATATACACAACCTTTCCTTTGAGATCGGAAAATGAAACATCATTTCCATCCACATCTTTGTACGTAAAATCCAGACCTGACACGCCAACACCCTTTTCAATGTGTAGCCTGTTGACTCGTTCAATTTCTTGATCAAAGCGTATTTGCTGATCTTTCGTAAGAATATATTTGGAATATCTTTGGGCTAAATCTTTGAATTCCGAAAGTTGTTTGACGTCCGCCAGCATATACAAAAAAACCTCGCCTTTGAGCGTGTCGTTGTGAGTGGCATCAATCGCATCTTCTATAGTTACTTTATCTGCTAAACTTTTCTTTAACAGGTTAATACCGTAAGGGAACATCAAAAGTTCGGTGTTAGTTGTCAAGTCATAATCCGGCGAGATACCTCGATTTTCCATGACATTAAATTTGCGATATTTCGCGAATTGTTCATCAAAAATTTTATTTCCGGTTCTTATGGTTTGGAATTGTTTGGTTGAATCTTCTCTAAAATTAGAAACATGATCGTGCCAAGATTTCAGGACGATATTTTCTCGTGTGTTTTCACCCTCAAGCGTGTAGTATCTGTCGTTTGCAACGAAATAAAGATTGTCTCCGGGTTTGAAATAAAACGTATATTTACCTTTTCGTTCGTTCGGATTTCCGAAACCAATCACAAAAAAACCTTCTGTTACAGGAACGTACGCTATGGCGAACGAATGGTCTTCTTTCAGCAAACCGACCGACACTTTTTCAAGTCGTCCGTAAACCACTTTGAATAATGTAATTTCGGTTATATGGTCGCTACGTTCCCATTTTCCTGAGATTATAAACGGTAGAGTTCGAGCAAAACCCGTCTGAAACAGTAATAAGAGAGCAACTATTTGTGTGATTTTTTTCATATTGAGATTGCAAAGATACGAATTTTTTTTGTAAAACTAAAATTATTGTATTTTTGCAAGTATATTGCAAACATCAGAAACACGTTTGATATTAGGAAAAGATATGGTCAATTTGTGGTTAATTTCCTTGAATTCACAATTTTTCGGATGATTTTTGACATAGTCCAAAACTTTGCCGAACGTGGAAGATTGGTAAAATGTCGAATTTTGGTTGGTGATAAATGTTCCGACAAATTTTTGACGTTTCAAAACGATTTTTTCCAAACCGATTTGTTTAGCCATGCGACGCATTTTGATCGTCTCCAAAAGTTCTTCGGTTTGCGGAGGAAGTTTTCCGAATCTATCCTCTAATTGATCTCTGAATTTGGTGATGTCTTCATCTGAATCCAAAATGCTCAATTGCTTGTAAAGACTGAGTCTTTCGGCGACATTGTTCACATAAGTGTCGGGCAAAAGCAGTTCCAAATCAGTTTCGATAACACAATCTTTTGAGGCTAAAACTTCGGTTTTTTCCTCAGTTTGATAGAGATCTTTGAAGTCGGTTTCTTTCAATTCCTGAATGGTTTCGTCCAAAATTTTGTGATAGGTGTCAAATCCTATATCACTAATAAAACCGCTCTGTTCAGCCCCCAACACATTACCGGCACCGCGAATATCCAAATCGCGCATGGCGATATTAAATCCGCTTCCGATTTCGGAAAATTCTTCGATGGCACGCAACCGTTTTTTGGTTTCATCACTCAGCATATAAGATGGTGGCGAAATCAAATAACAAAACGATTTCTTGTTCGAACGTCCTACTCTACCGCGAAGTTGGTGTAATTCACTTAATCCGTAATTTTGAGATTCGTTGATGATAATCGTGTTTGCATTGGGAATATCCAAACCATTTTCAACAATTTTTGTGGCGACCAAAATATCCAAATCACCATCGATAAATTTCATCATCACATCTTCGAGTTTGTCGCCGTCCATTTGTCCGTGTCCTACGCCAATGCGGGCTTCGGGCACTAAGCGTTGCACCAATCCGGCAATGTCCATAATGTTTTGCACACGACTATGCACGAAAAAAACTTGTCCGCCGCGACTCAATTCTTTGACGATTGCATTGCGAATAATTTCCTCGTCAAACACGTGAATTTCGGTGTGAACCGGAAACCGATTCGGCGGTGGTGTGCTAATAATCGACATATCTCTTGCACCCATCAACGAGAACTGTAAGGTGCGTGGAATGGGCGTTGCAGACAACGTGAGGGTGTCAACATTCACTTTCATCGCTTTTAATTTTTCCTTCATTGCGACACCAAATTTTTGTTCCTCATCGATAATTAACAAGCCCAAATCCTTGAATTCAACGTCTTTTCCGGTGAGACGATGTGTGCCGATTAAAATGTCGATCTGTCCGTTTTTGAGTTCTTTTAGAATGCGTGTTTTGTCTTTGGTTGAACGAAACCGTGAGATATATTCGACCTTACACGGCATATCTTTCAAACGTTCGGTAAACGTTTTGAAATGTTGAAATGCCAAAATTGTTGTGGGTACTAAAACGGCAACCTGTTTGCCATCGGCGACCGCTTTGAATGCCGCACGAATCGCCACTTCCGTCTTACCGAAACCCACGTCGCCACAAATCAATCTATCCATCGGCGATACGGATTCCATGTCGTTTTTCGTGTCTTGCGTAGCTTTGAGTTGGTCGGGGGTATCCTCGTAAAAAAACGAGGCTTCCAATTCATTTTGCAAAAACGAATCTTCGCTGAACGCAAAGCCCTTTGTGGCTTTCCGCTGTGCATAGAGTTTGATTAGATCTTTTGCAATGTCTTTGACACGTTGCTTTGCCTTGTGTTTTAAGGCACTCCATGTGCTCGAGCCCAAACGGGTCAAAGTTGGCTCTGCACCTTCTTTTCCGCTGTATCGTGAAATTTTGTGCAAGGCGTGAATGCTGATAAACAACACATCATTATCTTTGTAAACCAAACGAATGGTTTCTTGTTGATGACCGCCAACCTCTGTTTTTTCAAGCCCTCCGAAACGTCCGATACCATGATCGATATGTGTGACATAATCGCCCGGTTTCAAATCGTACAATTCTTTTAGGGTGATGGTTTCTTTGTTTTGAATTTGGCGATGCGTTGTAAAACGGTGATAACGTTCGAAAATTTGATGATCGGTAAAACACGCAATTTTTTGTTCACGATCAATAAAACCTTCATGGATAGAGATTTTTAGAGGGGTAAAACGCACTTGTCGTTCGGCGTTTCCCATTTCAAAAAACACACGTTCCAACCGTTGAATTTGTTTAGGATTATCAGACAAAATCAAGTTGGTGTAACCGTGGTCGGATTGATCTAAAAGTGTTTGAATCAATAACTCAAACTGCTTGTTAAATGCAGGTTGCGGACGAAAATCAAATGCAATATGTTGGTGATGTTTGAAGTAATTTTTTGATCCGAATTCAATCAAAGAAAACGAATTTATTTCCTTCAAAAATTCTTTGCAGGATTCAATATCATCGATCCAAATCGCTGTATCCTTAGGGAAATGGGAGAAAATAGAGGTGTGTTCGGTAATGGATTCCTGAATTTGAATGTTCGGCAGAATCGTAACGTTTTCGTAACGTTGTTTAGACAATTGCGAAACCGCATCAAAACTGCGAATGGATTCTATTTCATCGCCAAAAAATTCTAACCTGTAGGGATCATCGCTTGCAAATGAAAACACATCTAAAATCCCGCCACGAACAGCGTATTGACCGGGTTCGAGAACGAAATCCACGCGTTCAAAATTGTAATTCATAAGCAAATCGATCAGAATATCCATCGAAATGGGCGATGCAGATTCCGCACCAACATGTAATTTAATGGTGTTTTCTCGTAAAACTTTTTGCGTAATAACCTTTTCCGAAAGGGCTTCGGGATAGGTTACGACAATCGTTTTTCGGTTGTTTGCCTCTAAGCGATGCAACACTTCCGCACGTTGCAAAACATTAGCATTATCAACCAATTCCTCATGATACGGACGTTTCGAAGAAGCCGGAAAAAACAACACATTTTTTTGCTCAAAATCCAATCCGTATTCGTTCAATAATTTTTCCAAATCGTTGTGAAAATACGCTGCCTGTTCTTGGTCTTGCAGCACGAACAAATGATAGAGATAGGTTTCTGAAATTGTAGCCGCAGCAATCAAAGCACGCGACGAGCCGGAAAATCCGGAAAGCCTGATTTTTGTAGGGGCGAGGCATGGTTCGACTCCGCTCACCAACCGTGCATCGTTCCTATTTTGCAACGCCTGCACGAGCGATTGTACATTCGGTGATTCTTGATATATTTGAATAAATTCTGAAGTCGTCATATTTGAAATTGAAGTACAAAGATATAAAAAATTTTGTATCTTTGCAACATCGTCATCATTATTCATATTTTTTTCGTATCTTTGCAAAAAAAACTTAATACCATGAAAAAAATTATCACCCTAATGATTGCTATAACGGTTATGGCAACAGCATGTAAAAACCCTACAGATATGGAAACTACTACGTTCAAACACATTTCACCAAAAGAAATTCAAGACAACCCAATCCAAATGATTGGCGACGACTGGATGCTCATTACCGCCGGCGACAAAGACAATTTCAACATGATGACCGCAAGTTGGGGAACTATTGGCAATCTTTGGAACGAACCGGTTGTGTTTATTTTTGTTCGTCCGCAACGCTACACGTATGAATTTACAGAGGAAAGCGACTATTTCACGCTTACGGTTTTTGAAGAAAAACATCGCGACATTTTGCAATTCTGCGGAACAAAATCGGGTCGTGATTACGACAAAATTAAGGAAACCGGCTTGATACCTATGTTTACAGAATTAGGTAATGTCTATTACGAACAAGCACGATTGGTTATTGAGTGCAAAAAAATCTACGCAGATTTTCTAAAAGAGGATTCGTTTTTTGATAAAGCCATTATTGAACAAATGTATCCAAACAAGGATTTCCACAAGGTTTATGTTGGGAAAATTTTGAATGTTTGGGAGAAAAAATAAAATTTTGCTAACCACTTTTTCACTTTGTTCATTTCTTTTTGAGAGCAAAAATTTTTTTTATTACTTTTTTGAGCCCAAAAAAGTAACCAAAAAAGGCTTGCAGGAAAAAATGATCTCCGCTACCGCTCCGACTTTTTCCTGCGGTTTGGTATTCGCTACGCTCATAGTGTTTTACGCTTCGCCAAATCGCATTCATAATTCATAACTCATAATTCATAATTTATAAATCATAAATGCCGCCCCTACTAATCACTATTCACTAATCACTATTCACTATGGCACATCTACCGCACACAACGCAGGGCGAACCCGCTACTCTTATTGGGGATGTCCTGCGGGTAGACACCCGATGCACTGTAGCCCAGGCGGAACGCACTCGCGGCGCTGTACTCTGAGGACGACCAGTAGCGCGAATTCGCATCCGACAGAGTGCTCGCGGTTGCAGTAAAGCGGGAGCCCCCCCAATTTCCGGCACCGGTGCCGGTGTACTTCTGATCGCTCCCTGTACCGGTGAAACCGTTCTCACCGGAACCTACATTGCGATTTAAGCCCGTGCCACCCAAAGCAACATCCAAATTCACAAAGTCCTGACAAGTAGGAACTCGCCAAGGCGAAGGACAAAGTTGAGCTTGATAACGCATCACATAACACCACGAGAAGTAATGAACCCCCGAACCGTTCTCGGAATTACGACAATCGGCATCCACGTCACTGCTGCTCCAGTCTTCTTTATCACAACCGGTAGTCGTTACAGGACCCGACCATCGCTGCGTAATTCCGTTGCCGGAAATATCCCGAGCGTTGGTTTCGATATTGGCAACCCCGCCCCAACTTACCGTGCCCGGAGCAACACCGGCAGTGCCTGTGCAAGAGGCTACACCCGTTGCACCTGCATAGGAGTTACAAGCGGGAACAACGATATGCTTTCCACTGGTATTGTTGGTTGCAACCGTGCTCCCGCAACCGTCGGTTGCTACAGCGTAGTAGTATATGCCGTCAGTGTTCACTGTAGCACTCGGTGGTGTAAACGAGTTGTTTGTGGCATCGGTCACGGGTGTTCCGCCACTATTGCTTGTGATGGTGTTGGAAAACCATTGAATGGTAATCGGTGGTATGCCTGCGGGTTCAGCAGTGAGGGTAAGTGGTGTGAATGCTGTGCCTACAATGGTGTAGCGGTCACCTGTGGGCGTCACTCTGCCAATAGTGGGCAGTGCATTGAGTGTAATACTGCCATGTAACAACTCTACGCCACAGGTATTACTCACGGTGTAGTGATGCGTGCCGGAGGCTGTCGGTGCTCCTTTAATGGAAACAGGCCACGCGTATTCCCGGTCGCCGAGCGGAGTTGAGGCATCGCCGGAAACCGTGATACCGGGAGGAGGAATGGGCATAAAGTTGGTGCGTGTCTCGTTCATCCACCAAGTGATGATCAGAGTTTTAGCTATCACCGATGGAAATGCAATAGTTTCTATCGTGTCGTCCGGACAAAGAGTCTGATGCAAGGGTGCAGATGGGCACCACTGCGAGATTGGACAATGAGCAAAATTTTTGGTCGCAAAAGTTGCGATAAGGATTGAGATTAGGGTGATTTTTTTCATAGATATTTATGGTTTATGAGTTATGATTTATGATTTAGGGCAATAAAAAAAACGGACTTAAACAAATCCGTTACTGAGGTTTTTCGACGACCTGCACAATCAAATAAGATAAGCCCGCAGTTGCGAGCATCCACTTATTCTTGATTGTACAAAAAGTGTCGAAAATTTCAGTAACAAGAATCAGCAAACGCTGTGTTTTATTTATATTTTCGTTTATTTCATGGTTTTATTTTTTAGTTGTGAATTATGGTTGTGATGAAATCAAATTTTCAATCGTAGTGATTAGTTCCTCAGTTGGAGTTGCTAATTGCTTTACTTGATCGGGGTCTATAATGACCATATCGTTGTAATCGCCTTTTTGGCGAAGTGCAAGGGTTTTGCTGTAAGTGCTACCGTGTTTTGGGTCAATAATACCTGTTTTGATGAAATGTTGACCTAATAAACTATTCACACCCTCGTGAGTTTTTGAGAAATACTCGTGCTTGATGAGTAAAGCACTTGCTGCGTAATAACACGCATAATAAAGTCGATTGGCAACAGTATTCCAATTTTCTAATTCGATATTATCCTTAGCCTCGCATAGGGTGCTTTTTGCCTTTTCTATGCGATACAACACAATTTGTTTTCTATCTTCTTCGGTAAGTTTCATACGATTTCTATTCCATCTTGTTGGACAAATTTGTAAAAAAGCGATGGCTTTTGCTTTTCCCATTCCGTTAACGTATACACAATCGGGCTTACCGCTACTCCAAAATCCCAGCCGGTTTCTACAAACGGGTAGGCATACGTATCGAAATCCTCAAACTCCTCTTTTGGCTTGTTGAGCAACAACAGCAAATCCCAATCGGAATGCTCACGTGCATCGCCACGTGCCTGCGAACCGAAAAGAATAAGCTTCTCGTTCGGCATGATTTGCCGTTTGAGTTGGCGAATTTGTTCAAAGATTTGAGTGTTCATCGCACAATTTTTTGCAAAGATACAAATTTTTTTTGGAATATGCAAATTGGTGAACTGTGAATAGTAAATCATAAATTAAAAAAACGAAATGCATAACATTTCGTTTTTTTTTCGTATCTTTGCAATTCAATAAAAAAATCAATACATCGCCTATGAAAAAAATAATTATCTTTACCGCAATGATTAGCCTGTTATTCAGTGCTTGCAACAAAGACGACAAAGACAAAGATGAAAGAAAACTACTACCATCAAGGATGCTTATGAATAACACTACTTGGTACAATTACGAGTACGACGATTTAAATCGTTTAACAAAATTTGATAAGAGTAGAACGGGAATACAACAGCCTGTACAGATAATTTATGAAGGGGCAACTCTCCGACCAAGTTTAGTAATACAAGATAACTACTATTCACTTGATTCAACAACTTTTTCTTATGATAGTAATCAAGTCTTTGGAACATTTGTTAGCCGAAGCGGTCTTCACGGTGATTATTTTGGCTCTATCACACTGTGGTTAGATGACAATCAACGGCTAATTAGGTATGGCTCTAATGAATATGAATATGATTCAGATGGTAATATGATAAAAACAACAACAAATGGTACTGTACAAGAAATTGTCAAATATAATAGTAATGTTCTCTCTATTTTCCGCAATGTAGCCACTGAGGATTGGGTTATGGCATATATTGGTGATTTTCGTGTGCAGAAAGGCAAATATATGCCATCGGAACGTGAAGATTTTTATAATAATAGAAAAAAACAGCATATCTCTTACACAATGGATGGTAATTATGTCAAAGAAATGACTTACGATGATGGTGATTATAGAACGGTTTATTCTTATGAATATATTCCTGCAAAATAGTTATTTCTGTAAAATCTGATAATCGTTCAAAGCCTCGTTCGGCGGAGGCTCTGGCCTCCGTCGTTCTATCAAGGCAGGCTAAGCCTGCCGTAATACATTCGACTGAGGTAGAACCTCAGCCGAACCAGGACAGTACCTCCACTTCGCACGCTTTGCGTGCTCCGTTCGACATGACGGGCAAAAAAAATTTGCAAAATTCATTTTTTTTTCGTATCTTTGCAGCCCTAAAATAAAAACACTTAAAAACAAAAAATATTATGGCAGCAATTACCGCAGCAGATGTAA
>WRKV01000008.1 GCA_009777915.1 Bacteroidales bacterium
GCGCAGCGTAAAAAACCATGAGGAGCGTAGCGACGAATACGTTATCGCAGGAAATGTCAGAGCGTAGCGGTGACGTATTTCCTGCAAAGAGTTTTTTTGAATACTTTTTTTGCTCCCAAAAAAAGTATTGAAGGATAAGGCTCGACATGACGGCAAAAAATTTGCACGAAATTTGGTCAATTCAAAAAGTTTTTGTAACTTTGCAAATGGAATACATATTCCATTTGTATCGAAATAATATATAGAAGTGGTCAAACTATCAGATATAGAGCAAATTGCAAGCGAACAGAAAGAACGTCTTTTGCAAAACGACAGTGGATTGCAAAGAGAAATCCTGGAAACGTTGCCACGTATGGCATCGCACGCACTGATTATTTCGGGCATTCGCCGTTGCGGGAAAAGTACACTGCTACACCAATATCTACGTAGCAGTGAGCAAGATTTTTTCTATTTTAACTTTGAGGATATTCGCCTCTATGATTTTCAAATCAAAGATTTTGCTTTGTTGGATACAGCTATTGAAAAATCAGGACAAAAACTGTTGTTTTTTGATGAAATACAGGCTGTTACAGGCTGGGAATTGTTTGTAAGGCAGAAATTGGATCAACGGTATCGGATTGTTTTGACAGGTTCCAATGCGTCGTTGCTAAGCCGTGAATTAGGTACAAAACTTACCGGTAGGCAAATTACCAAAGAATTGTTTCCGTTTTCGTATCGCGAATTTGTTTCGTTCAAAAACAAAAAAAATAATGCGAAAACATTTCTGGAATATCTGCAAACAGGCGGTTTTCCGGAATATGTGAAAGCCGAAAATCCGGATATCCTGAATGGGTTGATCGATGATATTTTGTATCGAGACATTGTAGTCAGATACGGCATCAAAGACGCATCGTCGATCAAACGCTTGCTTTCCTATCTCTTTTTCAACACCGCCAAACTCACTACGCCAAGCAAACTCAAAGACATTGCCGGTGTTAAATCTCCATCTACAATACTGGATTATTTTTCCTACTTGGAGGCGTCCTATTTGATTCAACTTTTACCCAAATTTTCGTTCTCCCTTAAATCGCAAATGTTGGCACCCAAAAAAGTCTATGTGTGCGATACGGGATTGATCAAAACGGGTACAATTTTGTTGACAGAGAACTACGGCTACCTGCTGGAAAATATAGTGTTTTCGCATTTGCGACGGCACACAAAAGAATTGTTTTATTTTAATGAAAACAACAAAGAATGCGACTTTGTGGAATTGCAAAACGGAAAAATTAAGACCCTCTTGCAAGTTTGTTGGGATTTAAACGAAGACAACGAAGAGAGAGAAATAAGAGGTTTGACGGAAGCGATGCACTACTTCAAACAAACCAAAGGTTATATCATTACCTATAATCAGCGAGATACCATCCATCACGAAAATGTAGTGATAGAAGTGATTCCGGCACACGAGTTTTTAATGTAACTTTGCACCAAAATAAAAATTATGAAAACAAGTTCTTTACAAATCGCACGTGCTGCGTATCAACCCAAACTTCCAAAAATCCTGAAAAACCAAGTAAAATTAGTTGAAGGTGAAAAAACCCAATCGGTTGCCGACCAAAAAGAAATCGAAGAATTATTCCCGAATACTTACGGAATGCCGTTGTTGAAATTTGAAGAATGTTCGGAAAACCCCAATTTTTCCGCAATCAACACCGGTGTCATTCTTTCCGGCGGACAGGCTCCGGGCGGGCATAACGTGATTTCCGGACTTTTTGACGGATTAAAACATATCCACAAAGACAGCAAACTCTACGGTTTTCTCATGGGTCCGGGTGGATTAGTCGACCATAAATATATCGAACTAACCACCGAAATCATAGATGAATACCGCAACACAGGCGGTTTTGATATCATCGGTTCGGGACGTACTAAACTCGAAGACCCCGCACAATTCGACAAGGGTTTGGAAATTTTGAAACAATTAGACATCAAAGCCCTCGTGATTATCGGTGGCGACGATTCCAACACCAATGCCTGTGTTTTGGCGGAATATTATAAAGCCAAAAACGCCGGAATTCAGGTCATCGGTTGTCCGAAAACGATTGATGGCGATTTGAAAAACGACATGATCGAAACTTCGTTTGGTTTTGATACCGCTTGCAAAGTGTATTCCGAACTCATCGGAAATATCCAACGCGATTGCAATTCTGCCCGAAAATACTGGCATTTCATCAAATTGATGGGACGTTCGGCATCGCATATTACACTCGAATGTGCATTGCAAACGCAACCGAATGTTTGTTTGATTTCGGAAGAAGTTGAAACGAAACAACAATCATTGGACGAAATCGTTACCTATATTGCAGAAACCGTTGCACATCGCGGAAATCACGGCAATAATTTCGGAACGGTTTTGATTCCCGAAGGCTTGATTGAATTTATTCCCGAAATGCGTGTTTTGATGGACGAACTCAACGATTTTTTGGCTGACAATGACGACTTTTCGATGATGGATAAGAACAAACAACGCGACTATGTTATTTCTCACCTTTCGCCGAAAAATGCTGGGGTTTACGCATCGTTGCCTGAGGGTGTTGCTCGTCAATTAACGCTCGACAGAGATCCTCATGGTAATGTTCAAGTTTCGTTGATCGAAACGGAAAAATTGTTGGCAGAAATGGTTGGTGTGAAATTACAACAATGGGCTAAAGAGGGCAAATACAAAGGGAAATTTGCTGCAATGACACATTTTTTCGGTTACGAAGGACGTTGTGCAGCCCCATCGAATTTCGATGCGGATTATTGCTATTCTCTCGGCTACACCGCGTCGTTGTTGATTGCCAACGGGAAAACAGGTTATATGTCGTCCGTAAAAAATACCACCGAACCCGCCGAAAAATGGGTTGCAGGTGGCGTTCCCACCACGATGATGATGAACATGGAAAAACGTCATGGAGCCATGAAACCCGTTATTCAAAAGGCTTTGGTGAAATTGGACGGAGCACCGTTCCAAACATTTTCTATACATCGCGAGCAATGGGCGAAAGAAACCTGCTACGTGTATCCCGGTCCAATCCAGTATTTCGGACCGACCGAAGTCTGCGACCAACCGTCGAAAACGTTGTTATTGGAGCAAGGGAAAACGATTTAATAGAAAAAAGTTGTAAATTTAGTAATAAACTCATTTGTTTTCGATATTTTTTCGTATCTTTGCAAAAAAATTCCAAACTATGGAACACGAAGAAATTACAGATCAATTATCGGAAGAGGTTGATTCTACAAGTCAAACTGTCGATTTCAACCTTCAAGATGCTATTATTTATTCAACTATTTTAGAACGAAAGTATAAATAATTTGGTTATTTCAAAAATAAGTTGTATCTTTGCAAATTGATTAACAACTGAGGCACTCTTGGATCGAGAGTGTTTCTATTTTTTTGTCGCTATGAGTAAAATAAAGTATTACAGCAAAGAAGGTTTGCAGCGCTTGAACGAAGAGTTGCACCAATTGATTACGGTTGCACGTCCTGCTGCATCTGCCAATATCGCAGAGGCACGCGACAAAGGTGACCTTTCCGAAAATGCAGAATATGATGCTGCAAAAGAGGCACAAGGTTTGACGGAATTGAAAATTGCTAATTTGCAAAACGAAATTGCAAATGCTCGATTAATTGATGAATCCAAATTAGATGCCTCAAAAGTTTTGGTGTTTTCTGTTGTTAAACTGAAAAATCTCAAAACCAATACAACGGTTACTTACACATTGGTTCCCGAAAGCGAATCCGATTTCAAAGCCGGAAAACTTTCCGCAGAATCTCCGATTGCGCGGGGTTTACTCGGACATAAGCAAGGCGATAAAGTAGATGTGAAAGTGCCGGCAGGTGTTATTCCATTTGAAATTTTAGAGATTTCACGTGCCTAAAATCCGTTTTTCATTCTGTGCAATAAATGTTTCCCAACCGGAGTATTTTCGCGTGGGAGTTGATGTTTTTCGTCCCTTGCATTTTTTTTCAACAACTCCGGAAATATCATTTTGCAGGGAGTGACAAACCGCCGCTGCTAAACCGTCTGTGGCGTCCAAATGTTTGGGCACAATTTCATCAATTTTCATCAAACTGAACAACATTTTCGCCACTTGTTCCTTAGAGGCTGTGCCTTTTCCGGTGATTGCCATTTTGATTTTTCGAGGAGCATATTCGTGAATCGGTACGTTTTTCGACATGGCTGCCGCAATCGCAACACCCTGTGCACGCCCAAGTTTGAGCATCGACTGAACGTTTTTTCCGAAAAAAGGTGTTTCGATAGAAAGATGTGACGGTTGATGTTTTTCGATCAAAGCAACAGTACATTCAAAAATTCGATGTAATTTCTTTGCAACATCAGGTTCTTTACTCAAATTGAGCACATCCATTTCGATGAATTGAATGGATTTTCCGACTTGTTTGATCACGCCGTAACCCATCATCACTGTGCCCGGGTCAATACCCAAAATCACCCGTTCCATAAGGCTTTTAGAGAATTAACATCGCATCGCCGTAAGCCAAAAACTTGTATTTTTTAGCGATGGCTTCTTTGTACGCTCGTTGAATCAATTCAAAACCTCCAAACGCACACGTCATCATAAACATCAACGATTGCGGCTCATGGAAATTCGTAACCAACGCATCTCCTAAACGAAAATCGTAAGGCGGATAAATAAATTTATTCGTCCAACCTTGATAAGGTTTCAATTGTCCGTTGATGCCGACAACCGTCTCAACCCCGCGTAAAGTCGAGTTTCCGATAACACAAACTCTTCCGCCTTGTGCACGTGCATGGTTCACAATATCGCAAGCCTCTTCGGTGATGATAATTTCTTCGGAATCGGTTTTGTGTTTACTTAAATCCTCAACATCGATGCGACGAAAATTTCCTAATCCACAATGTTCGGTAACAAAAGCCAACTCGATTCCCTTTATTTCCGCACGTTTCAGAAGTTCGCGACTAAAATGCAATCCGGCAGCCGGAGCAATCACAGCACCTTCGTGTTTCGCATAAATCGTTTGATAACGCTCTTCATCGATAGGTTCGAGATCTCTCAATGCCAAAATTTGTTCGGGCAGCGGAATCTTTCCGAGATGTTGAATCATGTCCTTAAATTCATCATACGGACCGTCGAAAAGAAAGCGTAGCGTACGTCCGCGAGACGTTGTGTTATCAATAACTTCCGCAACCAATTCTTCGTTCTGACCAAAATATAATTTATTGCCAATTCGGATTTTTCGAGCAGGCTCCACAAACACGTCCCATAAGCGATATTCGGGGTTGAGTTCACGGAGCAAAAACACCGTAATCATGGCTCTGGTTTTTTCTTTGGTGCCGGAAAGCATCGCCGGAAAAACCTTAGTGTCATTCATCAAAAACACATCACCCGAATCAAAATACTTCAAAATATCTTTGAACGTTTTGTGTTCGATTTTTTGTCTATTGCGATCCACAACCATCAACTTCGCCTCATCGCGATTCTTCGCGGGATACAAGGCAATCATGCTGTTCTTAAACGGAAAATTGAATTGAGACAGTTTCATTTATGCACAATTTGGGTACGCAAAGGTAATATTTTTTTTTGAAAAATGCAAATTTTTTGGAAAATTTATTCCAAAATCATGGAATTATCGCTATTTTCAACCCTAAATCCGCCGATTTTGGTCCGCCGAAGTGCGGATAAATAGGCTCCTGAATGTAATTTTTCACCAAAATCTCGTGCAATCGAGCGAATATAAGTGCCTTTACTGCAAACAATCCGAAAATCCACTTCGGGCATTTCGATACGCGTAACTTCAAATTCTTTGATGAAAATCGGTTTGGCTTTAATCTCTACATCTTGCTCCTGTCGGGCGTAATCGTAAGCTCGCTTACCATCGATTTTCACTGCGGAAAAAATCGGAGGAACTTGCATTTGCTCTCCAACAAATGATTTGGCGGTTTCCAAAATCAGTTCTTTGGTCACGTGATTAGTCGGAAACTCCCTGTCTATGGGCTTTTCCATGTCGAAACAAGGAGTCGTTGCACCCAAAACAAACGTTCCGGTGTATTCTTTTTCTTGGGCTTGAAATTCCGCAATACGTTTGGTAAATTTTCCGGTGCAGATAATCAAAAGCCCTGTTGCCAAAGGGTCTAACGTTCCGGCATGACCGATTTTCAATTTCGATAATTTATACGTATGTCGGATTTTCCATTTCAATTTATTCACCACTTGAAAGGAAGTCCAGCCGTAGGGCTTGTCTATCAACAAAACCTGTCCTTCTTCGAAAGGTGTTAACGGTTTTTCCATTATTTTGACTTCTCTAATTCGTTCAAACGTTTCACAATTTTGTCGAAATTCTTGAAATGAATCGTTGAACGCCGATATTCGGAAGCGTCCATTGCCGGAGAGCCGAAAAACACAGCGTTTTCCTGTTTGATGCTCGACGGAACGCCGCTCTGAGCCGCGAGTTTAACACCATCAGCGATCATGGCATGACCTGCAATGCCGACTTGTCCGCCGAACATACAATTTTTGCCGATTTTGGTTGAACCTGAAATGCCCGTTTGGGAAGCCATTACAGTGTTTTCGCCAACTACAACATTGTGGGCAATTTGAATTAAATTGTCTAATTTCACGCCTTTTTTGATGATGGTTGAACCCAGCGTTGCACGGTCAATACAGGTGTTTGCTCCAATGTCAACATGATCTTCGATAATCACATTGCCGATTTGTGCCACCTTGCTGTACGACGAATCCACAGGTGCAAAACCAAATCCGTCCGCACCAATCACGCTACCCGCATGAATCGTAACATCTTTGCCAATTTGTGTATCGGAATAAATTTTCACACCGGCGAAAATCGTTGTGTTATCGTCGATTTTCGTGTTGTCGCCGATATAAACTTGCGGATAAATTTTCACATGGTTTCCCAATTGAACATTTTCGCCAATCACGGCAAACTCGCCTACATAGCAGTTTTCGCCGATTTTCACACTTTCGTGAATGGACGATTGTTTGGAAATTCCAACCTTGTTACTCTTGACCTGATTGTAAATTTCCAAGAGTTTTGCGAAAGCCAACTGCGCATTTTCAACGCGGATAAGTGTTGTTTTTACAGGCTTTTCGAGAATTAAATCCGAACCGATAATCACAGCCGTTGCATTCGTGTCGTAAACATACGGAACATATTTCGGATTCGCCAAAAACGAAAGTCCGCCCGATTCGCCTTCGTCGATTTTACAGAGTTTATGCACCTTTGAGTCGGTATTGCCTTCGATTTTTCCGTCTAAAAGTTGTGCAATTTGAGAGAGTGAGAATTCCATGTTATGATAATTTTGATGCAAAGATACGAAAAAAAAACTAAAAACTTACACTAATTTTGAAATTCAAGCGTCGTGAAGTAAGATAATTCGACACAGCATATTGTCGATTACTAAAATCTGAAATCCATAAATACGAAATCGTGTTATTCATATCAAACAAATTAAAAATTTCTGCACTTAGCCAAAGAGTGCCTGTTTTAAGGGCTTTCACGTGATATGAGAATCCTAAATCCACTCGACGATAAGGGGGCAAACGAAAATCTTTTCGCTGTTGAAACGCTTCAAAATTTTTCAATGCATTGGGTGAACCATACGGCAAACCCGTACCAAACACGAGATTCAAGTGTGCTTTGAAATTATCGTTCGTTCTCAAATAATCTTGAAAAAACAAATTAAAATTTATACGTTGATCGGTCGGACGAGGAATATATGCTCCGCCGGCAATACTCTCTTTTGTACTCATAATCGACAAACTCGCCCAAGACTCAGCACCTTTAATCACTTCACCTGCCAAGCGAAAATCAATTCCGGTAGCGTAGCCTTTTCCGATATTTTCTGCCAAATAGCGAATGCGAACATTATCAATTTCGTAAGGAATTAAATTGCTCAAAGCCTTGTAATACGCCTCAGACGTGAGTTTGAACGGACGATTCCAAAGTGTCAAATAATAATCCGCACCACCTACAACATGTATCGAACGTTGCGATTTTATATCCGCATTCAAATGCCCGTCCAAATCTCTCAACTCTCTGTAAAATGGGGTTTGATAATAGATTCCCGATGCAAATCTGAACGCCCAATTGACCCAATTTTTCGGTGCATATGTCAACGAAGCACGCGGACTAATTAAAAATTCGTTATTGAAATCCCAATACGACACTCTGAATCCTGCAACTACAGCCAATTCCGGAGAAACTTCAAAATTGCTTTGCAAAAATCCTTGATAGCGATTCGTTATCAAATGATGATTCGCTTGGTAAACATTTTGCAATAAAGGAGGACGTGATGAAGGATTTGAAATCTCCGGAAAGCCCGGTGGATTGGGCAATGTAAACCCTGCCGAGTCTACAATTTTCCATTCGTTCAGATAATCCAAAATATCCTCGCGTTGAAATTTTGCACCCCATAGCCAATAAGTTTTTTCAGTCAAATATCGCCCGTGATAATTCGCATTGTAGATAATCGCATTCAATTCATTTCGAGCATGATTGAGAAAGGTTCCTATGCCCATTAATTCGCCGGAATCTACTTCGTCATCACCACCAACTTCATTCAACCAATACTGCCCTAAAATATCAAAAAATTCGCGTTCGACCGTTTGGTATCCCGAAATAGTAAAACGATGTTGCATATTCACATGAGGTCTGTACGTTGTTGAAAAAGCCCCGAAAACACTGTTAAATCGGTCGATTTCTTGACCTTCGAAATGAATGTAAAGCCCCATCGGACTGTTGACAGTACCGAACCTCGAACGTCTTGATGTTGGCACAAATTCATATTTATTCAGTGCGATATTTCCCAAAATATCGAATTCCCAAAACGGATTCGGCGTATACAAAACATAGGTTTGAATATCCGTAAACGACGGTCGATAGTCGCCTTGCGTAGGTAAAGAATTCAACAGATATTGATTGGATTTATGTCGAACGCCCATCAATCCTTTCCATTTTTGATTATTCGAAGCACCTTCCAAATGTGCTGAAGCACCTAATAAATCTAATGATACAGAGCCTGCAAATTGATTCGGACGTTTGTATCGAATATCCAAAACCGACGCCATTTTATCGCCATATTTAGCATCAAATCCACCTGCCGAAAACTGCACCGTAGAAACCAAATCAGGATTGATAAAACTCAGTCCTTCCTGCTCTCCCGAACGAACCAAAAACGGTCGAAAAATTTCGATATCATTCACATAAACCAAATTTTCATCGAAATTTCCACCTCGAACAGCGTATTGCGAACTCAATTCATTGTTGGACGCAACACCCGGCAAAGTCTTGATTAACGCCTCAATACTGTTGTTTGCAGAAGGTAAATCTTTTGCAGAAATAGTGCTGATAATTCGAGGATTATTGGTTAGCCGTCCACTACGAATTTCCGGACCCATGATATCTCGAACAAGGGTCGTATCCTGTGTTTGAGCCATCATCAACGAAAAACTCAACAGGCAAAAAATCGCTGTCAAAAAAATTTGGTTACGGTTCATACGAATCCCAATCTCGTACGCGTTGTCGTTTTTTCTCTTCTTTTTGTTGGCTCCAAATTCGCAGGAATTGTGCCCACGCCAATGGATTTAGCAAATTATTCGGTGCTTGTTGTCCGGCGTAATACAATTGGTCGGTTCTTTGTTGAATAAAATGTCTGTAATTCATGCCGGCATCCATTTTCGAATATCTGGCACGTTCTCTCAGATCAGACAACAGCACATTTTTTCGTGCAATTTCAAAATCATCATCGGGAACATTCAAATTCAAAAATGCCTCTCGGAATTTTTCTTTGCTGGGCCACGGATAAACCACAGTAAGAGGCAACTCCAACGTGTCTCTTTGCATGGATTGATAGATGGTGTAGCGATCTGCCATGATGGTATCGGAAATTCTCACAGCAACAGAACGAAAGCCGATACTTGTAAATTCCAAGACATCTCCCACCAAAGTTGCGAATGAAAAAAATCCGTTTGCATCTGCCGAAGTTCCTCGATGTGAGCCTCTTACCGAGATATTGACGTATGGAATCGGTTTCAAATTTTCATTATCCATAACCACTCCGGCAATCTGTACCACGCGTCGAGGCGTCGGAACATCAGGAATAGTCTGCGAAACGGCAACATAACTGAACATTACCAAAAGTGCAAAAACGGTGATTGGTTTTATCTTGAGTGAAAACATTTGGCAAAGATACGTAAAATAATTGAATTAACCAAAAAAAACGGCTGCCTACTTGACAGCCGTTCGTTTTCTCGAGGTGCATTACAAACGAATAATTCCGTTTTTATCTGCTTCCAACAAACAAGCGTAGATGCCTTTTTTGTTAATCGAACGAATGGCTTTAGCCGAAACTCGGAGCGTAATCCACGCATCTTCTTCGGGTACATAGAACTTTTTCGTTTGCAAATTCGGATAGAATTTACGTTTGGTCTTGATATTCGAATGCGAAACATGATTTCCGCTAATGACCTTTTTTCCGGTTAAATCACAAATTCTTGCCATGATAATTTATCTTACTTGTTAAAATTGGAGTGCAAAGATACGACTTTTTTTTGGATTATGCAAATTTTTTCGAAAAAAATGTTGTTTTTGAGTATTTTTTTTTGTTTTTAGATATTTTTTTGTATCTTTGCCGAAAAAATTAAATTCAAATTATTATGAACAACGCAATTTTTAATTATCCGATGCCCCAAAATGAGCCGGTTAACTCCTATGCTCCGGGCACACCCGAACGAGCGGCACTGAAAGCTGCTATCAAAGAATTATCTTCAAAAACCATCGACATTCCGATGATTATCGGCGGAAAAGAAGTCCGCACCGGAAAACTCGGAAAAGTGGTGATGCCACACAATCACAAACACGTGTTGGCAACCTATCACCAATGTACGGAAAAAGAAGTGAAAATGGCAATTGATGCTGCCCTGAAAGCCAAGAAAATGTGGGCAGACATGCCGTTTGTGGACAGAGCGTCTATCATGCTCAAAATCGCAGATTTGTTGGCGACGAAATATCGCTATGTTGTTAATGCCGCAACCATGCTCGGACAAAGCAAAAGCCCCTATCAAGCCGAAATTGATACGCCTTGCGAACTCATCGACTTTTTGCGTTTCAACGTGCATTTTGCACAGGAAATCTACCGCAATCAGCCGATTCACGGTGCATTGATGTTGAATCGTATGGAATATCGCCCGTTGGAAGGATTTATTTTGTCGGTTACACCGTTCAACTTCACGGCAATCGCCGGAAACCTCAACCTTGCTCCGGCTTTGATGGGCAACGTTTGTGTTTGGAAACCTTCCACAACATCGTTGTTTTCGAATTATTTCTTGATGAAAGTTTTTCAAGAGGCGGGTTTGCCCGATGGAGTCATCAATTTTGTTCCGGGTTCCGGAAATTTGATTGGCACGGTTTGCACGGATCACAGAGATTTCGCGGGGTTCCATTTTACCGGTGGTAATGTGGTTTTCAACAGTGTTTGGGAAAAAATCGGAAAGAATTTGGCAAACTACAAATCGTATCCGAAAATCGTTGGCGAAACCGGTGGAAAAGACTTTATTTTTGCTCACGAGTCGGCTGATGTGGAGGCACTTTGCGTGTCTTTGTTGCGTGGTGCCTTTGAATATCAAGGTCAAAAATGTTCGGCTTGTTCGCGTGCTTACATTCCGGAAAGCCTTTGGAAAGACGTCAAAACTCGCTTGGGAAAAATGTTGAAAGAACTGAAAATGGGTGGTGTCGAAAACTTTTCAAATTTCGTGAATGCCGTGATTGACGAGCCTTCTTTCGATAATTGTATGAACTATATTGAACATGCGAAAAAAGCGAAAGATGCGGAAATTATTTTTGGTGGAAAAGGCAACAAGAAAAAAGGATATTTCATCGAACCTACTGTAATTTTGACGACAAATCCGAAATATAAATCTATGGAAGAAGAAATTTTTGGACCAATTCTCACGATTTACGTTTACAAAAATGCCGACTACAAGAAAACGCTGGATTTGTGCGACACCACGTCTCCATACGCCTTGACGGGCAGTATCTATGCACAAGATCGCGAGGCTATTTTAATGGCTGATGAAAAACTTCGCTACGCCGCCGGAAACTACTACATCAATTGTAAATGTACCGGTGCTGTGGTGGGTCAGCAACCATTCGGCGGTGCACGTTCGTCCGGAACCAATGACAAAGCAGGGTCTTATCTCAATCTGATTCGTTGGACCAGTCCACGGACCATCAAAGAGCAACTTGTTTTGCCTACGGATTACAAGTATCCGTTTATGTTGAAAAAATAATCCATAAAAAAAAGGGCTGCTTGGCAGCCCTTTTTTTTTATTTGTTTGCTTGTTTCATCAATTTCGATTTCAAATTGGAGGCTTTGTTTTTGTGAATAACGCCTTTTTTCGCCAACTTGTCGACTTTTTCGATAACGGATGATACCGTTTCAATCATCGCGGATTTTTCGGTCAAGGCACGGAAATCTCTCAATGAGTTACGCATAGTTTTTGCATACAAACGGTTAGATAGTCTCTTTTTTGCAGAAGAGCGGATGTTTTTTTTAGCTGATTTATGGTTTGCCATAATGTTTTGTTTTTTTTGTAGAGGCGGAGATGACCGTCTCTATGTTATGATATTTGTACCCCGTAGGGGATTCGAACCCCTGATCTTCAGGATGAAAACCTGATGTCCTAGGCCTCTAGACGAACGGGGCGTAGGTTTTTTGAACGTATCCGATTTGAGATTTTTTCAAAATCGGATTGCAAAGGTACGAATTTTTTTTGAATTGACCAAATTTTGAGGCAATTTTTTCGTTTTTTTTACGTTTTATTCGCAGCAATCGACATAATCACACCCAAAACAATGCCCAGAATCGCAGCAAACAACACTTGCAGTTCACTCGGAAGAATAAACGTAATCGTGTGTGCCGGAATCCAAAACAACGGAATGGTTTTCATAAATACAAACTTCCATTGAACCGTCCAATTCATGGTTTGCAAGATATTTGAGAAATCAATTCGATGTGTGAAAAATCCTTTCAAGGTTCCGCCATACTGCACAATATGCGTATCGGTAATTTTATGAAACACCATAAAAACCGGAGCAAATATGCAGTTCATCATTAAACTGATCGAAAACGAACCCAACAATTTCATTCCCGTAAAATGGCTTTGCATCGCTGCAATCAACTGTCCTTGCTGATTAAACAGATAGTCTGTCAAAATCGGTGCACCGAATTTGAACACCATCATTGCGGCAGTAATTGCTACTCCGAGAAATCCCCAAACCACAGCACGCGGAACAAGTCCGAAACCAACTTCATTGTAAACTCCTTTGCGAATGCGGAGTCCAAGCATTTCACCCATGGTGGCGAGAATGGCAAATTTTGCAAAACCCATCAAGAAAGCATGATTTCCGGACACGACCTTAAACCATGTGTACAAACATTCGCTTACCACAAACGGTGCGAAAATCAGCACTAAAATCAATCCAAAAAGGATATCGGAAATCAGTGTTTTTTTCATCGGAATTATCTGCGTCTACCGGTCGAAGTTGGTGCTACTGCATTCGGCGTACTTGTTGAAGAAGGTGTTGTTGCCGCAGGTGCTACCGTATTGGTTGCCGGAGCTGCGGTACTTCTTGCCGTTCTCGCACGCCTTCCTGTTGGTGCCGATAATGTTGACCCTTCGTGAGGTATGTAATACTTCATCGCCAAAGCGATGTTTTTCCGGTTTTCGTCAATCCGTTTTTGATTGGCAGGGTGAGTCGACAGAAAATCCGATGTAGATTTATTTCCCGACAGAGCCATCATTCTTTCCCAGAATAGAGGTGCCTCGTTTGGGTCGTAGCCCGCCATTGCCATAAAAATCATGCCGAGTTTGTCGGCTTCGTATTCGTGTTTACGACTATACGGCAAAATACCAAGGATGTTCGTACTGATACCAAAAGCCTGCAACGCCAGGTTTTGTGTGGATTCCGGTTGATTTGCCAATGCTACCGAAAGAGCAACACCGCCCATTTGCTGCATCAAGCCTTGTGTCATACGTTCGGAACTGTGATTGGCAACGGCATGTGCAATTTCGTGTGCCATCACAACAGCAACGCCATCTTCGTTTCTACAAATCGGCATAATCCCTTCGTAAAACGCAATTCTGCCTCCGGGCATACACCATGCATTAACCGTAGGATCGGCAATTAGAATGAATTCCCAGTTAAATTCTTTGATTTTTGCTTCCATTTTGTTTTCTCTCAAAAACGTTTCAACGGCTTGACTGATGCGACGTCCGGTGTTGTGGACCATTGCCGTATATTCGGCATGAGTGGAAATTTGACTTGATGCTCGAACTTCTTGAAACGATGTTGCAGACATCGTATTCAACATCGATGCAGGTACTAAAGCAAATTGTCGGCGTCCGGTGATAGGGACGGTTTTGCAACTGACTACAGCAGTAAACAAAAGGGTCAAAAAGATAAGCTTTTTCATGGATTAGATTTTTTTTTGATTATCAATTATTTTTTTATTCCGATATTGGACTATACCACCAATGCAAACCGGAAATCACAGTATTTCTAAGGGTTCTGGTTCGTGATACCAAGATGCCATCGGTCTCTGAAATACTCCACACTTCTTCATAGACCTCATACACGATATTCCAACCTGCGTTAAGTTCTACATTCTCGAATACATTTTCGATTTCGATATCTCTATAATCATCGTCAACGATTTCCGTATACAATCCGTCAAAGGTTACTTCTGCGGAGGCATACCAAAATTGTGCCCTTGATTGTTGTCTGACAAATGAGGACGATCCTGTCGGACCCAGACCCTCCTGAACTTTGGCATAAAGGAAATAACCAACATGACCGGAAGAACCGGACGTAGACGAAAGTCCTACAATATCTACCTGTGCTGCTTTTACGCTTTCATCGCTTATCGTTCCGGAGAATCTCAAATCATCTAAAAAATCAGCAAGATTTCTGAGAGAAGCGGCATTAACATCATCAGAAAGTGCTAACGTTGCGGTCGTTTTTCTAGCAAAATCAACCGTGCCAAAAGTTTGTAGAGCGTCGTCGATTTCTCTCGCTTGCACTCGTCTAACCGTTGATAAATAGTTGCCGAAATCCATCACTTCACTTGTGATATTGGCGAAAGCAGAGGAACTAACGGTTAAGATGGTAGGGTCTTCTTTTTTATTACAGCTTGTTGTAACCATCATCGCTGTAAGAATCAATACTGAAACAAAAAACTTTTTCATAATTGCAGTTGTTTTTTTTGGTTAATAGTTTTTACAAATAATGCGGCGGAATTTCCGCCGCATTATTGTAAAAGTTGAGATAAAGTCTATCTATCTTTTTTTGCGAATTTTCATATCTTTCAGATTTCCAACGCGGCTTTCCGGAGAAACTTCAACCGCTTGATCTAATCTGAAGTTAGTGTTACCCGCTTTTCTTGGGTTGGCACGCAACAGACTTGATTTTGCAGGTGACTGACCTGGTTTTGTAAAGAGTGGAGACTCTATAAAATCTATCATTGTACCATTTTCGCCGAAGGTCAGTGTGGCTCCTTCATAGGTTACAAGGGCAAGTGCAGCATCGAAAGTGCCAGAACCGGCAACCGTCATAGGGAATGTATAATTGCCATCCAATACTCCTGCTGTGGTGTGGTATAGAGTTCTTGCCGGGAGAACGAACACCTCGTCATCAGAAAGTCTTACAGCAACCGGAACCTGTGTCAGCCCTTCACCTAATGAGCGTGTGCTGAAAACAAAGCCTGTGCTGTCGGTATTATGTTCAATGACCAATTTAGGATCACCCCATTGTGCTGCATAATCAAAGATGTAGAACAAAAGAGCGTTCGAACTGTCGCGAGTAATGTTGTCGGTCGTTGTTGACCAATCATCACTATCTACCCAACTTTCAGGATACAACTCATATCCATCAAAGAAAACGAGCTCCCACTGCCCCGTAATGTCGGGAGCGTTGTTAAAATTGGGTCCTACGTTAATGGTTACCGTTGCTTTTTTACCATCAACAATAAATTCGAGGTCAAACGTAAGGGCATTACTACCGGAGTTGGGATCAACCTTGATAGTAACATCCGACGACCCTGGTGTGAATTCCACCTTGATCCACTCTGGGTAAACGTTGTTTGTCCATTGTGCATCCGAATTTTCCACAGTAACCTTGACGGTTTTACTACCACCGGCAGCGGTGAAGTCTAATGTGCCCGGCGTAACGGAGATAGAGACGTCGTCTTTGCCACAGCCTACCATACATACGAATGCAGCAGAGAGCAAAAGAGCAGAGATTTTTTTCATGTTCAAAAGTTTTTTCATGTTTAATTGTTTTTTAATAAGTTAATAATATGTTTTTTTGTTTAGACAATTTTAATTGGTAAAGGTTTAATTTCGGGTGTAATTTTTTTTTGTTCAGGTGTAATTTTTTTTGCAATACCAAGGCAAAGCATTTTGCAAAGGTACGAAAAATTATTGAATTAACCAAATACTGACAAAAAAAGTTAAGGAAAAATTACCCTAAAATTGTTTTATTCAAAAAAAAGTTGTATCTTTGCAAAAAAATTAATTATTCTAACCAATTAAAAATTTTAAGATTATGAAAAAATTATTTGCAATCCTTCCGTTGGCAGCCATTATGTTTGCTTGCGGTAGCCCTGCGGCTCAACCCGAAGTTGTAGAGCCTGAAACCGAAATCGTTGAAGAAGTTGAGGAAGTAGTTCCGGCACCAGCCCCTGCTAAATCTACTCCGCAAACGACTGCGAAACCTGAAACGCCTAAAGAACCGGAAGCCGAAAACGTTCGTACGGAAGAGGCTGTTGAGGTTGAAGCCGAAGCACAAGTAGAAGGTGCCGGAGCAGCACGAAGGAGATCGAGATAAGTTTGCTTACTCAAACCAAAAACTCGCATCGAATGATGCGAGTTTTTTTTATTATGCTTTTTAATTTTCGCCTTTAATTTAGTTTGATGAATCGATACGAAATTGTTCCCACTTGTTGTTCGGGGGCATTTCTATCGGGTGTAAAACTTGACCGCAAAGCCGCTTGTTCTGCGGTTCTCCAAAGATTTCTGTCGTTAACGGTTGTACCGCGTTGTCCGGCTTCTGCACGAATCACAGTTCCATTGGCGTTGACCCAAATCCTTACAACCACCGTACCTTGATCGGGCGAATCGTATGCAGGTTTTGCTAAATTACTTGCTTGTCGACCACTTAAATTAAACGACACACCTCCTCCACTTCCCGCTGTTCCGGAATATGCGGTGCCTGTTTTCGAACCATCTTCTTGACCTTGATCGCCGGGTCTTCCGGTTGTTCCTTCGTTACCGCCTTGTGCAGGATTTCTTGGAGGAAACAATGCTGCTTGATTGATTTGCGGTTGTTGCGGTTGTTCGGGTTGTGGTTGCGTAGTTTCTTGGGTGGTTTGCGTTGGGCGTTGTGTGCTGGGTTGCTGTTGCGAAGGCAACGCAACATCGCTGTTGTCTTGCGTTGCAAGATGTTCTTGCGATGCCGATGAACTCGGTGCAATTTGCGAAACATTTTCGGAAATATCGGGCTGAATATCGCCCATGCCGTCTATGCTATTGCCCAAATTCACTTCCACGCCGTATTCGGGTGGGGGAGGATAGGGGCGTTTCAAGCTAAACAGCAGCAATAAAATCCACAATAATCCGAGAAAAATTATGGTCAATGCTATCGCAATTATATTTCGTTGCCGATCGTTTGTCATTTGGGCGATGTTGCTAAAATCACTTTGTGTTTGGTGCCATGTTTTGCGTTAATCGAATTTACTGCATCAATCACGTGCACCACGTATTGCACGGGAGCCGATTGATCCGAACGCAGCACAACCGTAGCTTCCGTATCGCCTGCAATATAAGGTGCAATGGCGGCTTCCAACAGTGTTTCGTGAACGGGAGTTTCACCTACAAAAAATTCAGCATATTCGTTGATATATACCGTTACGGTTTGCTTTGCCATGGTTCGACTTTCGCTTTTCGGCAACAAGATATTGATAGCATTCGGACTGACTAAGGTTGATAATAGAATGAAAAAAATCAACAACAGAAAAACCAAGTCCGACATGGATGCCGTGCTGAATTGGTCGGAGCGTTTGAGTTTTGTTTTAATACCCATGACGATTTATTTTACAGGTTCGTTCAATAAATCCATAAATTCGGTTGCTCTTGCCTCTAAAATGAACACCACTTTTTCGATACGAGCCACCAAATAATTATAGCCAACATACGCCAAGATACCGACAATCAAGCCCGCTACGGTTGTTACCATAGCCTCGTACATTCCGCCTGAAAGCATGGCTACTTCGACACTTCCGCCTGCATGTGCCATTGCAAAAAACACGCGAATCATTCCGGTAACGGTTCCTAAAAAACCAATCATTGGTGCAGCTCCGGCAGTTGTGGAAAGCCAAGCCAAGCGGCGTTCGAGTTTGGCAACTTCGAATTTACCAACGTTTTCGATAGCAGCATTGATATCGTTTAACGGTTTTCCAATTCGCGAGATACCTTTACCAATCATACGGGCAATCGGGCTGTTGGTGTTGGCACACAAGGCTTTCGCAGAATCAATACGTCCATCGTGAATAAAATCACGAATGGTGCTCATAAAATTAGCCTGTTCTTTCGACGATTGGTTGATGATCATCAAACGTTCGATAAAAATGTAAACAGCGACGACCAAAAGAAAAAGCAACGGAATCATAATCCAGCCGCCAAGGAATGCTAATTCCATGATTGGAATACTTTCGGTCGTTTTCACAAGAGGCGTTTGAACGATTTGTTCAACGGTTTCGGGAGTTGTGATTTGTAGAAACATAGTGTTGTATTTTTTGTTTTATCATACAAAATTACGAAAAAAAAACGTTGGTTATTGATATTTTCGGAAAAGTTATTAACATTCAGACATTAAAAAATGATCCATATTAAAAAATTGTCAAATCTCTCAAAAAAATTGGTCAGTCCAAAAAATTGTTGTAACTTTGCACCGCGTTTGTAGCACAACTTGTTGTGCGAAGGAATCAGGTGAAAATCCTGGACAGTCCCGCTGCTGTAAGCCGTGAAAACACAAGCGTTTGGCAAGAGCCACTGTGAAAATTGATCATGGGAAGGCGTCAAACGAACGGTAAGTCAGAAGACCTGCAATCGCAGCAGTTAAATGCTTTCGTGGATTGAAGCTACAATGATGAAAAAACAAACGAATTATACATATTTTAGATTTTTTGTACAGGGATTTTTTTTAGTACAAAATTTTTGTTTATTTTCACAGTCGTTGGATAGCGTTCAAACCTTGCAAGGGGTTATGGTTTCTGCTGTTGCACGTCCGCGTGTGAGTGCGAATATCGGGCAGTTGCAATCGCTGAATATGACGAGTTTGGAACGGTTGAATGCTGTTCAATTGTCGGATGCCGTGAAGTATTTTGCAGGTGCAACCGTGAAAGATTACGGTGGTATCGGCGGGCTGAAAACCGTGTCAGTTCGCAGTTTGGGAGCATCGCATACGGGTGTGTTCGTGGATAAAATTCCGATAAGCAATGCGATGAACGGACAAATTGATTTGAGTAGATTCACCTTAGATCATATCGGCGAAATTCAATTGTCGAACGATAATTTTTCAACGCATTTACAAACGGCTTCGTTTTATTCAAAATCTTCGCAATTAAGCCTTATTTCTGCTCGTCCGACGTTTGATGAACATCAAAAAACACAAGTCGATGTTTCGTTAAAAATGGGCTCGTTCGGCTTATTTAATCCTCAATTCAACATCAATCGATTTCTCAACGTCGCTCGGAAACCTCAACTCATTTCGTTGAATGCGGATTATCAAAAAGCCAAAGGAAATTATCCGTTCAAATTAGTCAATGGAAATATCACAACAACGGAAACCCGCAACAATTCAGCCGTTGAGAGTTATCGCATGGATTTAATGTGGCAAAATTTTTCAGATTCAAGACAGGATTATTTTTTCAAAGCGAATTATTATTACAGCCATCGACAACTTCCGGGTCCTGTGATTTTGTACAATATATCAAGCAATCAAGAAATGTGGGATCAAGAAAAATCTCTGCAAGGTCAGTATAATTACCGGTTTGCGGATAGTACGGAAATTTTATTCAGTGCGAAAATTTCAGAGACATTTCATCATTATATGGATCACGATTATCTCGGTCCGCAACCTTTGGATCATCGGTTTATTCAAACGGAACGGTTTGGTTCCGCAGCCATTCAAAGTCGCCGCTACAAAGGCTTTCAGACTTCGTTGAGCAGTGATATTTTTTATCATAAGATGCGTTCGAATTTACATCAATATGCTTATCCGACTCGCTTGACTTCGTTAACAAATTTAGCATTGAATTATACGTTGCAATCGGTTCTTTTTTATGGTCATGTTTTACAAACATCAATCTTTGAACAGGCTGAATCTACTGATATTGCAAAGAATCGTTACAAACTTTCTCCAACATTCGGATTAAATTTTCAACCTCAAAAAAATCCGAATTTTTCCGCACGATTTTTTTACAAAGAAACCTATCGCATGCCAACTTTTAACGAACTTTATTATACCAACATGGGTAACACAAATTTATTACCCGAATCGGCAAAACAGTTCAACATCGGCGTTTCCGCAGAAAAATCTTTCGACGAAAAAAAATATATCGCCATTTCTGTCGATGGATATCACAACCAAATTACAGACAAAATTATCGCAATGCCTCGTACTAATTTATTTACATGGTTGATGCAAAACGTCGGAAAAGTTGATGTTTGGGGTGTTGATGCAACGTTGAAAAGTGGTTTTGATGCCAATAAAAAACTCAATTTTTACAGCGAAATTTCTTATACATTTCAAGATGCAAAAGATATGAGCGATGTTAAATTGCAAACTTACAAACAGCAAATTCCTTACACACCAAAGCATTCCGGAAGTATCATTTTTGGAGCAAACTATGTTTTGACCTTGCAATACAGTTTGATGTTTTCGAGCGAACGTGATCGATTGGGTGTAAATTCTCCAAGAGACCGATTAGATGCGTATTTCGACCATAGTATATTGCTTTCGAAAAATTTTTCGATAAAGAAAACAGACTTAAAACTTGCATTTGAAATCCTCAATTTGACCAATAAAAATTACGAAATTATATCGCGTTATCCCATGCCCGGACGGCAATACCGACTGACAGTTAAATGGAGAATAGAATAGTGAATAGTGAATAGTGAATAGTGAATAGTGAATAGTGAATAGTAAATAGTAATATAGTAAATAACCAATCAAATAATTAAATTATGAAAAAAATTCTTATCACAACAGCAATCCTCGCAATCGTTTCCGTCTCTTGCGAGAAAAAGAAAGAGAGACAAATCGTAACTATCGACACCGGACTTTACGTGCTCAACGAAGGAAACGGCGGGTTGAGTAATGCAGACATGACTTACTACGACTTTGAAACCGGTTTGGTTTATCAAAATGTGTTTTTTAATCAAAACGACCGAGAATTGGGCGATGTAGGTAACGATATTTTGATTTACGGCGGAAAGATTTATATCTCCGTCGGAGGTTCTTCAACGATTGAAATTACGGACTTAGATCTCAAGTCCATCAAGCAAATTTCATTCGACGGAAACTCTGTAAAAGCCCGTGAACCCCAAGGTTTGGCGGCTCATAACGGAAAAGTTTACATCGTTTGTTTCGACGGACATGTTGCCAAATTAGATACAGTGACATTGACTGTTGAGGATTTTGTCGCAGTTGGTGACAACCCCTTAGATATCGCTATTAGCAAGGGTTTCGCGTATGTGACGAACTCCGGCGGAATGAATTATTTAATCGGTGCAGACTACGATAGCACGGTTTCAGTTATAGATTTAGCCACATTTAAGGAAGTCAAAAAAATCACGGTGAGCCTGAATCCTGCGTCTATCGATACAGATGAAAACGGTGATATCATTGTAAGTTGCATCGGCAATTATTGGGATATTCCTGCAAGTTTACATCGCATTAACACGACAACAAATACGCTTGCTAAAACATTTTCAGATGTAGAACTTTCCGGTTTTGTGATGAAAGGTTCTTTTGCTTACATTTTTAGTCACGATTGGGCTGGAAATAGTCAATTTGTTGAATTAAATACCTTAACCGATGTCATCACTAAAACAAACGTCATCGCTGATCCGAGCCTTGTTCCGATGCCTCACGGCATGACCATTAACAGCGTGAATGAGGAAATTTACGTTGCTAATGCTGAATGGATTGGTGCCGGAAAAGTGTTTGGATTCGACAAAACCGGCATTAAACTTTTTGAGTTTTCTACAGGAAATTGGCCTAAAAAAATTGCGATTTTGAAATAAAAAAAAGGAACGTCGAAACGTTCCTTTTTGAAAAATTATTTCTTTTTTGCTCCACCGGCGGGACCGCCTGCGGTTCTACGAGGACGACGACCGGCAGCATCTTTGCTTTCGTTTTCACCTCTCGGTGCACGTTTGCCTTTTTTCTTATTATCGTCATCATCATCATCGGCAGCATCAGTATTTCCGCCTTCTTCCAATTCTTCCTCTTCAGGTGTATGGTCTTTGTCGAATTTACGTTCTGCCAAACCTTCTTCAACGGCTTTAACCATATTTTCTACAATGATTGCGATAGATTTTGAAGCATCGTCGTTTGCAGGAATCGGGAAGTCGATTAATTCCGGATTTGCGTTGGTATCAACCATTGCAAACGTTGGAATGTTCAAGCGTTTGGCTTCTGCGACGGCAATATGTTCTTTCAAAATATCCACCACAAAAATGGCAGAAGGCAAGCGAGTCAAGTCTGCGATAGATCCCAAGTTTTTCTCAAGGTTTGCTTTTTCACGCGAGATTTGCAAACGTTCGCGTTTTGAAATTTGTTCAAATGTTTTGTCAGCCATCAAACGGTCGATCGACGACATTTTTTTCACGGCTTTACGAATGGTTGCAAAGTTGGTCAACATACCGCCGGGCCAACGTTCTGTAACGTATGGCATTCCTGTTGGCGTAACCAATTCGGCAACGAGAGATTTTGCTTGTTTTTTGGTTGCGACAAACAAAATTTTCTTTCCGGATTTAGCAATTTGTTTCAAAGCGGCAGCCGCTTCGTCAATTTTCTCAACGGTTTTGTTAAGATCGATGATGTGGATTCCGTTTTTCTCCATAAAGATGTACGGAGCCATTTTGGGATTCCATTTGCGTTTCAAGTGACCGAAGTGAACGCCGGCTTCTAATAGTTGGTCGAAATTTACTCTGTTCATAATATGTTTTTTTTGTTTACGTTCGAATAAAAGGCAATCGCAAGGTAGCTGTAACAGGTCGGTGCGATTTTGATGCTAAACAAACATTTTTGTAAGTGCGAGGCATGCACTCGCACTTACAAAAAATAATTAACGTTTTGAGAATTGGAATTTCTTTCTTGCACCCGGTTGTCCGGCTTTTTGACGTTCAACCATTCGATTGTCGCGCGTCAAAAGTCCTTTTGCTTTCAGTGCAGGACGATGTTCCGCATTGACTTCACACAGTGCACGAGCGATACCCATTCTCAAGGCTTCGGCTTGACCTTTCACGCCACCGCCGTCGAGGTTAGCCGTAACGTCGAACTGCGAGTCTGCACCCACAGTTTCGAGCGATTGACGAACGACGTACTGCATGATGGCTGTTGTGAAATACTCTTTGTAATCTTTTCCGTTTACCGTGATTTTTCCTGTTCCGGGTTTTAGATAAACGCGGGCTACAGCAGTTTTACGGCGACCGATTTTATTGATTTTTTCCATATCTTATTTCAAATCTTTGATATTAACTAATTTTGGTTGTTGTGCTTCGAATTTGTGATTTGGACCTACCACAACGTGGAGATGGGTGTAAAGTTTGTTCCCGAGTCTGTTTTTCGGCAACATACCTCTTACGGCTTTTTCCACTACGGCATAAGGTTTTTTCTTCAACACTTCGACAGGTGTGGCGAAACGTTGTCCGCCGGCATAACCGGTATGGCGAACATAGGTTTTGTCGGTCATTTTGTTACCGGTTAGGCGAATTTTTTCGGCATTGATAACGATGACATGATCGCCGCAATCCACGTGAGGCGTGTAGTTTGTTTTGTACTTGCCACGAAGCAAATTGGCTACTTCGGAAGCCAATCGCCCCAAAGTTTGATTTTCAGCATCTACGAGCACCCATTCTTTGTTTACGGTGTTTGCGTTTGCAGAAATTGTTTTGTAAGTTAACGTATTCATTCTTTTTACTATTTTTCAATAAGATATTTTCCCTGTTTCAAAAACGGGAGTGCAAAGATACAAAAAAAATTCGAAATATGCAAATTTAATTGAAAAAATTTATTCGTCGTCTTTTTGTTCTGCTTCGTATGCTTTCAACAGTGCGGTTTGAACATCTGCCGGCACTTGGGTGTATTCGGCAAATTTCATGCCGTACGAACCACGTCCGGAAGTGATCGAGCTCAATGCTGTTGAATAACGATTCATTTCTGCCAACGGCACTTTTGCTTTGATGATTTGGAAACCGCCATCGCTATCCATACCCATTACAACGGCTCTACGCCCTTGCAGGTCAGTCATTACATCGCCCATTCTGTCGGCAGGAACCATCACTTCTACATCGTAAATCGGCTCCAAAATTTTTGGACCGGCATTCTTAAAACCTTCACGGAACGCATTACGTCCCGCTAGTTTGAATGCCATCTCATTCGAGTCAACGTCGTGCATTTTTCCGTCGTAGATATTCACAACGATGTCGCGTGCGTAGGAACCGGTCAATGGACCTTCTTCCATTTTTTCCATGATACCTTTGAGAATTGCCGGCTGGAAACGTGCGTCAATCGCACCACCCACGATACAATTATTGAACACCAATTTTCCGCCCCACGACAAATCGTGTGTTTCTGTTCCGCGAATCGGATATTTGGTTTGGTTTGCCATGCCGTCGTAATAAGGTTCGATAAGCATGTGCACTTCGCCGAATTGACCGGCACCGCCCGATTGTTTTTTGTGGCGATACATGGCTTCTGCGTTTTTCGTAATCGTTTCGCGATACGGAATTTTTGGTGCAAATAAATCAACTTGCAATTTATGTAAATTGTTCAAATACCATTTCACGGTGTTGATGTGAAACTCTCCCATGCCCTGTAAAATCAACTGTTTCAGCTCACGTGAGTAACCAACCAAAAGAGTTGGATCGGCAGCACTCATCGTGTTCAAAAGCATACCAAGTTTTTCGTCGTCAGATGAATTTACGGCTTTGATTGCTGTTGAAAAAATCGGTTCGGGGAAAGTAATTTTCTCAAAAACGATATTTGTATTTTTCGGAGATGTCAGGGTTTGGTTGGTTTTTACATCTTTCAATTTAATCGTTGCGATGATATCTCCGGCAACCGCTTTTTCGATTTTTGCACGGTTTTTTCCGGCAACGGCAAACATCTGTGAAATACGCTCTTTCCCGCCGTTTACGGAGTTTACGACGTCCATACTTTCCGTAACTTCACCTGTAACGATTTTCATGTACGACATTTCTCCCAAGTGTTGTTCGAGAGAGGATTTGAAAATAAATGCCGAAAACGGTTCAGCGGCATTAACTGCGATATCCTTATCATCAGTGGTTTTGCGAGCTTTTCCTTCGTTCGGAGCAATTACGTTATTTCCGATAAATTCGAGCAAACGTGCCACACCTTGTGCTTCTTTTCCAACAACACACATCACAGGAAACATTCCGCGCGAAGCCATACAAAGTTTGATACCGCGACGCATTTCGTCGATCGTTAAATCTTCGGTTTCAAAGTATTTTTCCATCAAATCATCGGCACCTGCAGCGGAGGCTTCCACCAAATGTTTGCGATATTTTTCGGCACGATCTTTTTCCGCATCCGGAATATCTACGGTTTCGAATTTTCCACCGCCTTTCGGGAATTTTAACATTTTGTTCAATACCAAGTCGATTACTGCATCGAAGCCGGAGCCAACGTTTACAGGATATTGACACACCGTGATATTATCGCTGTAATTTTCTTGCAATTGTTTCAAAGCATCTTCGAAATTAGCTTTTTCGCCATCAAGTTGATTGATGACAAACATTGCCGGAACACTACCTTTTTTAGTGTATCGCCAAGCGAGGTCGGTTCCTGCTTCTGCACCTGCTTGTGCATTCACGACTATCGCAGCTGCTTCCACAATGCTTAGAGCAGACACCATTTCGCCTGCATAATCAGCCATGCCCGGGCAGTCGATGATATTAATTTTTTTACCGCTGTATTCTGCGTAAAGCAACGATGCTACTACAGAATTTTTACGGTCGAGTTCGATTTCGCGATAGTCGGAAATAGTGTTTTTGTCGTCAATTGTTCCTCGACGACTAACGACCCCGCCTTCGAATGCCATTGCTTCAGCCAAAGTAGTTTTTCCCGACTTTGCACCTCCAATCAGAGCAATGTTTCTGATTTCATTTGTTTGATAGACTTTCATAATATTAATGTTTGTTTGTTTTTGTTTTTGCAGGTTGTAGGACGTGGTTTTGACTTCGTTGAGATTGCGATTCGCACTTCGGTTGAAACCACCCTTACAATAATTAACGGTGCAAAGATACAAAAAAAATTGAAATAAATTCATTTTTTTTACAAAAAACTTGTATAATTCAAAAAAGTATTGTACCTTTGTGGCGTTATACCCTTACAAAAATTTTTGCTCGATGAAATACGGAAGTGGTTTTTATTTTATTTGCTCTCGCGTTACCTCGAAACGCTTGTGCTCCTCTTTGTATCAAGAGCTTAAAAAACCACCTACTTAATAGAGCGTTTCGGAACAACGCATCATTAGCGTTTCAAGTTTTTTAGTCGCACGCATGGAGAGATCTCTCTATCCTTGTTTGGGCGATTTACCATTTACAAATTCTAATTTCTAATTTCCAATCTTATGAAACAAGCAATCAAAACAACAATCTTATTCGTTTCACTTTTCTTTTGTGGAGCGAGTTATGCACAAGGGCATTTAAATGCCAAACGTGCCCCGCAAAATTTGCAAAAGCACCCTATGGCGGGCATACAAAACCCGGCACCCAAAGGTCTGACTTCTCCAATGATTTACGCTACCGAATGGGGCGACGACGATCCGGGAATTTACAAAACAACCTTAGGGAATGCTACGGACGTAACCAAACTTACCGATGTGGGTAATGCAGACTACCAAGCCATGCAATGGGTCGGCATGAACGACAACATTTATGTGGTTACTTATCAGGAAGTCGACGAAGGTGCAGGTGTTGTACCGAAAAACACTTTCGGCACGATCGACCCCGTCACGGGAGATCTCACCGTTATAGCAGAAGTCGACTGGGACGGCATTTCGCTGGCATGGCACTCGGGAACAAGCACCATGTATGCAACGACATGGTACGGTCAGTTCGGAACGGTAAACCTGACCACAGGAGCCTTTACCACAATAACGACATGGACAACGGGACCCGCTTTCATCACCATTGACAACAGCGGCGTTTGCTTTATACAGGAATACGATTTTCCGGGTGGCAACAGATTTGGTACTCTGAATCTCGCTACAGGAGCCATTACCACTATCGCAACACGTCAATACGTGCGTTACCTGCAAAATCTTACCGTAGATTATGAAACCGACGAATTGTACTGGGCAGGCACCATGACGGACGGACAAGAAGGCATATACTTCCTCGCCAGAATTGATAAGGCGACCGGAATGTTTCTTAGTGATGATGATTTTGTACCTATAAACCACCGAATCCAGTCGCTCTGTATCATCGGCGAGATAAATGCCGCTGCTCCATCAGCTCCAACGAATGTAGCACTTGTAAGAAACGGTGTAACCGCCGAACTCTCGTGGACGGCTCCAACAACAAGCCTGAACGGCGATCCACTCTCCGGTGAAGGACTTCTGTACGATGTTTTCCGTATGCCGGAAAACATTCGGGTAGCAACCGATCAGGCAACAACCACCTTTAGCGAAATCATCACTGCACAGGGTATCTTCTCCTATCGCGTGGCTGCAAAGAATGCTGCGGGCACAGGTGGTTCCGCCACTTCAAACGCCGAAACGTTTTGTCCGGCTATAATGACAGACCATTGGGTAGAAGGATTCAATAATGTGTTGCAATTCCCGCCGCATTGCTGGACAACGTGGAGAAGTCCGGGAACGAGCGAAAACGGAGAATGGGGCCTAAGTGAGATGGCACCCCGATGGGATGGAGCCTATGCCATTCGAAGAATGGTGATGGGAAGCAATCAAGAATCTTGGTTGATTACGCCACCCATAACCTTAGATGAAAACGAAACCTATCGTCTTAAATTCATGTCTTTCACGAACGATGAGTCGTATTATGTAGGTGGACTGAACGCAACTATAGGCAACGGTCTCAGCAAAGTGTTTATATCTACAAAGAGCAACAACCGTACGGATTTTACCGAACTACTCCATACTTTGGAGTATGGAGTTGATGTGCTGTCACCACCCGCCTGGAGCGAAGTTGTGCTTGATTTGGGCAAATTCAAAGGCGAAACCATCTACATTGGTTTCCAATATACCGGTAATTTTGCTCATGCTTGGCATTTGGACGATGTGCAGGTATACTCCGTATTTGATGATATTGCCGTGTTAGATATCACAACGCCGAAAAATGGGATAAACATTAACCTTTCCGACAATCAGGATGTAACCGTAAGACTAAAAAGTTTCGGTGAGGGGTCGGCAACCGGCTTTACGCTAACCCTCTTGCTTGATGACGTGGTACAAGCAACCGAAACCTACACCGGTTCTATCGCAAGTTTGGCGGAAGCCAACTACACGTTCACCAAAAAACTGAATCTTTTGGCAGATGCCACCTATCGCATACAGGTTATTGCCAACTTAATCAGCGATCAAAATCCTACCAACGATACGGCGACGATAACCGTTATCAATACGGTTTGTCCGGTGGTTACAACCTTTCCTTTCGTTGAATATTTCAACGAAGCACTGTTCCCGCCAAGATGCTGGACGATTTGGAACAGTCCGGAAACGCCCTCCAACGGATTATGGAAAAGGGGCATGCAATTGGAATTTGGCGATGAAGGTCCGGCGTGGGACGGATCGTATGCTGTGCGTATGGATGCACTCGGAGACAATCAGGAATCTTGGTTGATTATGCCGGCAATAGATTTGGCTGCAGGCGGCGAACATCTGCTCAAATTCATGTCCTATACAGGCTATACCTTTGGTTATACCGGACATCCGCTCGACGCTGGTGACGGTCTCAGCAAAGTGTTTGTATCCAAAGCAGGCAACGACCCCGGCAATCCGGCTAATTTTACCGAAGTTTACACCTTGCAATTTGGAACCGATGTGCCACAATCACCGGCTTGGCGCGAGATAGACGTTGATTTGAGTGCCTTTGCCGGCGAAACCGTTTATATCGGATTCCAGTATACCGGAAGTTTCGCCCACATCTGGCGTATTGATGATGTGAAAGTCTATGATCAAGGTGATTTTGTGGATGCGGAATTGGTAACCATTATTACGCCAAACACAAGCACCAATCTAACCGAAGAAGAAGTGGTGAAAGTTTTGATAAAAAATGGTGGAGTCGATGCACTAAGCGGATTTCATGTGAAATTGGAAGTGAACGGCATCGAAGTTGCCGACGAACTGTTTGACGGAAGTATCGCAGGTTTGGATAGAGCCACGTATACTTTTACACACAAATTAGACCTTTCCGAAGCCAACACCTATACGCTCAAAGCAACGGTTGTTGTAGCAGGAGACATGTACCCCGCCAACGATTCGGAAACCAAAATCGTGATCAACAAAGGATGTCCTTATATCACCGACTATCCTTGGAGAGGGGATCTTGGAAATTTCGCCGTGGGTCAGCATAACGCATTTTCGGAGTGTTGGGTCAATTTTGATGCCGATGGCGATGGAGTCGGTTGGGTGCCGGGAGTATTGGGCACAAGCGGAATACAGGTAGCCATATCCGAATCGTATAATTTTGGACATCTCTATCCCGACAACTGGTTTATCACACCCAAATTGGTGATTGACCACAACCGCTATGAACTCTCGTTTGAGATAGGTTCTTTCCGAGTTTTTCCGGAAGACAAATTCTCGGTGTTTATCTCCGAAACAGGAACCAATCCGGAGGATTTTACGGAGGTCTATTCCGAAGTGCTGAACAACAATGTGCATACGGTAATTCGAGGAGATTTCGGATTCAAAACGGTTAGACTACCTCTTTTCGATTACGGTGGAAAAACCATTCATATCGCTTTCCGCCATTGGGATTGCGTAAACCTGTTAACACAACAGATGATTCTTCTTTCGGATATTATGGTGGATGATATCTCCGGCTTTGTGGATGGCGAAGTGGTAGAAATCGTATCGCCAGCCAACGCTGTCAACATGACCGCCAACGAGGCTGTTACCGTTAAATTGAAAAACAACGGTGGTGCGGACATTACCGGTTTCACGTTGAAAATAGAGGTAGATGGCGTGCTAAAAGTTACGGAAACCTACAACAGCACTCCTATCCCCAGTTGGAGTGAAATGGACTATACATTTACGCAAACGGTAGACCTCTCCGGAGAAAATCAAGGTTATTGGCTCACCGTAACGATGGAACTTGCCGATGATGAAGTTGCCGAAAACAATTTCACGATCAAAAATGTGGCTAATTTCCCATCAGGATCTGTAGATCTATATGGTTACATTATTTACGACGACAGTTGGGCTACACAGGGTCGCGATACAGGCTTTGTGAAGTTTTCGACTGCCAACCCGGAAGTGGTAACCATGCATCATCGCTATCCGTTGATCAACGGTGCAAACCGCATTTATGCCGGAGAATTTGCAGACAGTGCTTTGTATTTCTACACGGTGCATGTTGCTCCTTTAGAGATGGAAACCAAAGATTTCATTAAAGCGAATGCAACCGATTTCTCGACGATAACTCGAGCGGCTTTTCCGTACAATATTCTCCCTGCGGATATGGCTTACGACCATTCCACGAACACCATGTATGCTATTGTTACTTCCCCCAACTTCCCGGCTATCGAAAGTGCTTTGGTGACGGTTAATTTAGACACGGGTGTGATGACTTGGGTAGGTTCCATGTACAGAATGATGACTATCGCTTGCAACCTCGACGGAGAGATCTATACCGTAGACCGCGATGGTGACTTGCATTTTGTGGATAAGGAAACCGGTGCTACTACGCTTATCGGCAACACCGGAGTCACGCCGCTATACATTCAGTCTATGGCATTCGACCACAACACCGGACGCTTGTTTTGGGCAATGCGCGACTACGACCATGGCAGACTGCTTGAAATCAACACGCAAGTAGGTGCAGCACGAGATTTAGGACAGTTGGGCGGAAATGCCGAACTTACGTCTCTTTACTCGCTGTACCCCGCCGCCCCTCCAACCAATACACGTCCACTTACGGAATGGCATACCTCACCTCTACAGGCGTGGATGCAAGATGGCGAACTTCATGTGAGCGGTCTGACGATTGGTCAGCTTTGGAGCATTTACAACCTTTCCGGACAAGTGGTGTATCAAGCCATTGCCGACACCGATCCTGCGGTTGTAACGTTGCCCGGACGAGGAGTTTACATCATTCGGAGTGGCAACAAGATTGCGAAGGTGGTGAAACAGTAGAGGATGTACAATTTACGTTTCGCCAAATCGTAAATCCGTAAATCGTAAATTAAAAAAAAACGAAATGCAACGCATTTCGTTTTTTTTTCGTATCTTTGCACTATGAAAGACCTTGCCCTTCATATATTGGACATTGCTCAAAACTCTATCAGTGCGAAAGCATCGCTGATTCGAATTACGATTGATGAAGATAAATTCAATAATCGCTATGTGTTGACGATTGAGGATAACGGAACCGGTATGTCGCCTGAAGTTTTGGCGAAAGTTACCGACCCTTATACCACGTCTCGAAAAACGCGGAAAGTCGGACTGGGCATACCTTTGCTGAAATTGAACGCTGAACTTACAAACGGCAATTTGGAAATTTTTTCGGAATTGGGTGTTGGTACAAAACTTATAGCCGTCTTCGAATTTGACCACATTGATCGTGTGCCAATCGGCGATATTGCTGGGGTTATCGTGATGTTGGCGTCAATGAATCCGAATCTGGAATTTATTTACAAACACATTACACCAAGAGGCGAATACGTCTTTGATACTCAAGAAATCAAAATAGTTTTAGACGATTTATCCATTCAAACCATCAGCATTCAGAAATATCTGAAAGAAATGATTGAGGAAAATCTCAAAGAAATCGGATACGACCAATAAAATTTATTTTACTTCCACCGTTCTATTTACCGGAAGAATATCGTCTACCAATTCGCCTTTTTTGATATATTTTTCAATGATTTCGTCGGCTCTTTTGATATCGACTTTTCCGAAAACAACAGGTTCTTTACTTTGAACAGTAACTTCAACGGTTGGCTCTGCGAAACAGCAACCCATACAGCCCGTTTGCGTGACAACCGCAGGGATATTGCGTTTGTCAAGTTCTTGAATTAAAAAATCCATGGTTTGTTTGGCACCGGATGCAATACCGCAAGTTCCCATCGCAATCTTGATTTGCACAAAATTTTCCGGACTATCACTTTTTTCACGCAAATTGACCTTAGATTGCATATCATCTTTCATTTGGCGAAGGTCGGCTAAAGATTTGATTTTGCTCATATTTTTATATTTTTTAATGATTTTAGATTGCAAAGATACGAAAAAAAAATGAAAAAACTATTTTTTTCCGAAACAAAACAAATTTCCTTTGAATGTGAGGATGTAAAAATATCCGTTTATTACGGTGGGTGAAGCAAAAATTTGTTCTCCGGTATCATACTCCCACAAGAGATTGCCGCTTTTGGTATCCAATATGGAAACTATTCCGTCTCGCGTGCAAACGATGAGTTTATCGTTACAAATCACGGGCGAACTTTCGCCTGTTTCGCCTTTTAGCAGGTGTTTCCAAGCGATTGAGCCTGTTTTGCGATTAATGGCATAAATATGTCTGTCGTCGGAAACGATGTAAACCATTTCGTTGGAAACCGCCGGAACAGAGACATGTGTACGGTTTTCGTCTTTCGGTTCTAAGATTTTTTTGTGCGAAACTATTTTTCCTTTGTTTAGTTTGAGTTCGTAAACATTGCCGGAATGGTCGGCGATATAAGCAAAATTCTCAATGATAGCAGGTGATGCAGGAATGTAAATGTCTATGTCCAATGAATCGGTTTGTTTGCCGGAAGTTGCGTCAATCACGCGAATCCAACCATCGCATCCGCCATAAACCACAAAATTCTGACTTACCGCAACAGCACCATTAATGTAATAACCCGACTCAAAATAGTTGATTTCTCTACCGGTTTTGCTGTTAATTACATACAAATTATTATCGTAACTTCCTACGATAATCGCATCATTTCCGTCAAAATTCATACGATTGGGCGATGCAGCAATTTGTCCGAATGTTTCGAACGTCCAAAGTGTGTCTTGTTTTTCCAAACAAATGGCATATAAAAATCCGTCGATTCGTCCGATGTACAACGTTGAATTACGAATCATCGGAATTGCTTCAACGGCAGTGTTCATCGCATAATCAAAGACTTGTTCGCCATCAGTATTGACACCAAAAATTCGTCCGCGTCTATCACTCCAATAAGCGATTTGGTTGTAAATTATCGGTGTGGATCTCGTGTTGGATTCGCTTTTGAAAATCCACAAAAGGGCAGGATTTTCAGGTAATGAAACATCTGTATAGCCTGTCAAAGCAGGGTTTCCACGAAAGATACTCCAATCGTCATGAGTGTTTTCATTTTGATTTGCGTTGTTTTTACAAGCACCCAAAAAAAGTGAAATGCAGAAAATTATTAAAATTTTTGAAGTTTTCATAATTGTTTTTTTGCAAAGATACGATTTTTTTTGAAAAACCCCAAAAAAACGTAACTAATGATGAAACCAAGAATTTACATAAATACTTGTGTAAAGTTTGGATATTTCAGAAAAAATTCGTAACTTTGCTCCCGAAAAGTTGCAAAAACAGCCTAAACTCGATACCGATTTCCGACAAAACGAACGATTTTTTGGTGCCAAAAAACGAAAAATATGTATATTAACAGACTGATAGATAGTGAATTATTAAAATGGCGAACCGATGTCTCCCGTAAGCCTATTTTGCTTCGTGGTGCTCGGCAGGTAGGTAAATCCTCTTCGGTTAGAAAATTGGCGGAGCATTTTGAGCATTTTGTGGAGGTGAATTTTGAAAAAGACAGCAAAGTTCACCATTATTTTCAAGGCAATTTAGAGGTTAAGGAGATTTGCGACCAAATCTCCATTCAATATAAAAAGCCAATCGTTCTGGGCAAAACGCTACTGTTTTTCGATGAAATACAGGCATGTCCACGTGCCATCTCCGCTTTGCGATTTTTTTATGAAGATTATCCCGAACTACACGTTATTGCTGCCGGTTCGCTACTTGAGTTTGCACTGGAAGAGCTACCTTCTTTCGGTGTTGGTCGCATCAACTCTATGTTTATGTATCCCTTTTCTTTTCAGGAGTTTATGACGGCTTGTGGCGAAGAACGCTTGTGGGAAGAGGTGTGTAAATCTTCGCCCGAAAAGCCTCTTTTTCCCGTGTTTCACGAAAAT
>WRKV01000009.1:0-32636 GCA_009777915.1 Bacteroidales bacterium
AGAATAATAGGTAAACGCTCGCAGTAATGCGGGCTTATTTGTTTCTATGTTCGGGTTGTGCTAAACCTCAGTGGCGGATATTTAAGTCCGCTTTTTTTATTGCCCTAAATCATAAATCATAATTCATAAATCATAAACCAAAACAATCATGAAAAAAACAATCTTTACCTTAGTCCTCATCGCAACTTTTGCGACCAAAAGTTTTGCTCATTGTCCCATTCCTCAGTGGTGTCCTGACGCACCCTTGCATCAAACTCTTTGTCCGGGCGAGCAGATAGATCCTATCGAATTTCCATCGGTGATCGGACGAACTCTGATCATCACTTGGTGGACGAACGAGACACGCATCCATTCTTTTGAAAATCCTCCTGAGGGCATTATCGTATCCGGTGACGCCTCGACTCCGCTCGGCGAGCGAGAATACGCGTGGCCTGTTTCCATTAAAGGCACGCCCACAGCCATTGGCACTCACCATTACACCGTAAGCAATACCTGCGGCGTAGAGCTGCTACATGGCAGTATCACTTTAGGAGCACCACCCACCATTGGCATGGTTACACCGACTATTGACCAAACCACATGGCAAAACATACCCTTTGACTCTACGCTCACACTCACAGATGAGCCCACAGGCATGCCACCGATTACCATTCAGTGGTATTCAAACACTACCGCAAGCACCACAGGTGGCACAAGCATGGGCACAGCAAATGGTGCACAAACCAACACGTTTACACCACCCTACGAAACAATAAACACTGACGGTGTGTTTTACTACGCTGTGGCTACAGATCGTTGTGGGAGAACAGCTACAACGCCCAACACGAGCGGCAAGCATATTGTGAGTGCTTGCAACGGAGACCTCACAACCGCTGTTTTCCTGGCTGCGGGCGCCCCTTCCTTCAGAACCGGTACAACATGGACTGTGGGTTCGGGTGCCAATGAACGCACTTGGTCGGATGTGGTGATTGCACCCTATTGCAAAGCCTCCGCCGCAGCATATACTGCCGGCGTAACTACTAACAATCCTACAGATATCGATAAATGGGGCAATTCCGATTGTGTAAAAAATGGCAGTTACGGCGATTTATTCTCGTGGTGCATGGTGCTACGTTTCCAGGATTTGCTTTGCCCTCCGGGCGATAATTGGCGTGTACCTACTTTGGCGGACTTCCAAGCTTTGCAGGCTTCCGGTGCGACCGCTAATCCAGCGGGTGCCACTTGGCTACAGAACTCCTGGGGTGGTGCTTTCACCGGCTACTTGTGGGGCACGACACTCTACATTCAGGGCTTTAACGGCTACTATTGGTCGCTCACCGAGGGACCGGGCTCTCCACCGGAGTACGCCGAGAACTTGTACTTCCTTGTCAGCTATGTGACCACGGGTCTGAACAACAAGGGCCTCGGGTTCGCGCTGCGGTGTGTGAAGGATAATTAAATTGTATGGGTCGAAAATTTTCGACCCCTACGATTGCATTTGCGACAACCACTAATTCAATAACCTCCGATTCTCCACTCCCAGCAAAATTTGCATCTGCTGAATGGCGATGTGGTTTAACTTGATTAAGCGTTCTTTTTGCGACAAGCCCTCGTTGATAAAAACGGCATTCAGATTCTCCATATTCGATAGGCAAATTAATTCGTTGATTGAGGCGTAATCTCGCATATTGCCTTCCTTGTCGGGATTTTCACAACGCCATTGTTTGGCAGTAATTCCAAACAAAGCAACATTCAAAACATCCGCCTCGTCAGCATAAATAAAGGATATTTGTTGTGATGTAAGTTCCGCAGGAATAAGGTTTTGCTTGATGGCAGAGGTGTGAATATGGTAGTTGATTTTAGCCAATTCACGTTTGGCAGACCAGCCTAAGGCTTTTTGCTCGTCCTCTTTAAGACGTTGGAATTCCTTGACCATGTACAGTTCAAATTCAATCGAAATCCAACTTGCAAATTTGAACGCAATATCTTTATGAGCAAATGTTCCGCCATATCGTCCCGACTTAGATATCAAACCGATAGCATTAGTCCTGTCGATCCATTTTTGCGGAGACAGGGCAAACGCATTTGAGCCTGCCTCTGCTCTAAACCCCTCGAATTCGAGGGGTTTAAAAACCGGATTATAGAGATACTCCCATATCCCCAAATACTCAATAGTGTTTCTGATCCTCATCCAATTAGCTACAACGGCAGCGGGTTCGTCTGATCTGAATTTGGCTATGTCGGTAATCGAAACATAGTCCATCTCATTTTTTTGAATGATACTCACAAGAGTATCTTGTACATTAATTTTTTTCATAGTGTTTTATTTTTTTTTAGGTTCATTATTCTATTCACGGTTCACAGTTCACGGTTCACGTATATATAACGCTCACCCCCCTGATTTTCGTATATTTTTTTTGTTAAAAAGTGTTAAAATGTTGAAAACTTCCGCAAATTGTTAATAACTCCACGAAATTTAGTGATTAGTGAATAGTGATTAGTGAATCAAAAAAATTTTGCTCTCAAAAAAAGTATTGAAGAAAAGTTCAAAAAAAAATCGTATCTTTGCAAAAAAAAATTCCATGATTAAAAAATCTGTGTCATCAAAATCATCTGAAAGGTCTAAGTTCGGTAAAGATAAGCCTTTTTTCAGAAAAAAGTCTGCTCCCTCAAAAACATCTACAGCAGCGGGTGTTCGCTTAAACAAATATATTGCAAATGCCGGAATTTGTTCGCGTCGCGAAGCAGACACGCTCATCGCAAGCGGTGTGGTTCGTATCAATGGTGAGATTGTTACGCAACTTGGAACTCGTGTGTTGCCGACGGATAAAGTTGAGTTCGGCGGAGAAACGTTAGTTTCCGAGAAAAAAGTTTATTTGTTGATGAACAAACCCAAAGGTTACATCACCACCACTGATGATCCGCAAGAACGAAAAACCGTGATGCACTTGATTGGCGGGGCTTGTAAAGAACGTATCTATCCGGTTGGGCGTTTGGATCGGCAAACAACCGGTGTTTTGTTGTTTACAAACGACGGCGAAATGGCGAAAAAACTGACACACCCATCGCATGGTGCACGAAAAATTTACCACGTTAAACTTGATAAAAATATCACCAAAAGAGATTTGCAAGACATTGCAAAAGGCGTGGAATTAGAGGATGGATTTGTGCATGTAGACGAAGTAAATTTGATTCAAGGAACCAAAGATGAAATCGGCATTCAACTGCATTCCGGCATGAATCGTGTGGTTCGACGAATCTTTGAAAAATTCGAATACACCGTAACGAAATTAGATCGTGTCTTATTTGCCGAATTAACGAAAAAAGATTTGTCGCGTGGACATTGGCGATTTTTAACCGATAAAGAAATTTCGTTTTTGAAAATGAAATGAAAAAAGTCAAACGATATTTAGTATGGACACTATGTAGTCTTTTCGCCCTGTTTATAGCGGTTTCAGTCGTTATTTATTTTGCTGTTTTGCGTGATGAGGACAAAATAAAAAACATTGTTATCGGTGAACTGAACAAGTCTTTAACGGGCGAAGTCAACGTAGAACGTATGCATCTCACGTTTTGGTCAAGTTTTCCTCACATCGCTTTGGATTTCAGAAATGTCGTGGCAATGGGCTCAAACCCTAATGATTCCGAGCCTTTGCTCGAAGCAAAAAGTTTGTCGTTGAATTTCAATTTACGCGATATCATTGCGAAACGATATGAAGTCAAGCGGATTGATTTGGGCGGTGCGACTGCCCGAATCAAGCTCTACGCCGATGGTACGGAGAATTACAATCTGTGGAAAACCAATGATGCACCGTTGTCTGATTTTTCATTTGCGTTGAAAAGAGTGCAGTTCAAAAATACACATTTGACGTTTGTAAACGAGCGATCCGAACAACGTTACGAATTGTTTTTTTATCGGGCGAATGCAAGAGGCGATTTTTCTCAAAACCTGCAAGATATCTCGCTTTCCGGAGATTTTCATTTGGATTTATTACAGTCGGGCGAAACCATTATTTTATCTAAAAAAAGTGTGAGTTTGCGAACACAACTTCGAATTGATAACACCGAACGAGCCATTCATTTTTTAGACGGTTTTATTCGTTTAGCAGATTTGAATTTTGATCTTTCCGGATTCGTAAATTACAGTGATAACGCACCAAACATGAATTTGGAAGTGGTTGGAAAAAACCTGAATTTACAGAAATTTGTTAGACAACTTCCCGCTAAATTTGCACAAGAAATTGAAGGTTATCGTACTCGTGGCGACTTTGATTTTCGATTGGTTTTGTCGGGCGACTATACCGAAGGAAATCTTCCGAAAATTGCGGCAGAATGGGATTTTCGAGATGGCCAAATTTACGAAAAAAGCACTAAAATTCAATTTTTCGACGTAAATTTTTCAGGCGTTTTTTCAACTTCCGATATCAATAAATTATCCAATTGCCGATTGCAAATCCGAGATTTTAGTGCCTATTCGGAAAACATTCAGCTTGGTGCAAGCCTTGCTGTTACTAATTTTCAAGTGCCAACCATCCAGCTAAATGCAGAGATTGAAACTAAATTGGAGGAATTAACCCAATTTATTTCAGTGCCTCAAATCGTGAATGCAACCGGAGAATTTACCGGTAAAATCGAATATCGGCATACCTTCAAAAACTTCGATTCTATAAGCCTTTCAGAGATTTTAAAAGGACAATTTCAAGGGAATGGCACAGCTAAATATGTAATGCTCAAATTACAAGATTCCATCGTAAAATCACCAATAAAATTAGATGAGGTAGATTTCGAATTTAATCAAAATCGATTGCAAATTCCACTTGTAAAAGGTGAATTTAATGGCAGTAATTTTAAGGCATCATTAACCGCACAGGATTTTTTCAAACATATCGAAAAGCCTGAACTGATGTATATTTCCGGAGATTTAAATATCGATAAACACCAAATTGACAACATTGAATTGCAAAATTTAAGCGGACGCATTCAATATCAAAAACACATCTTATTTGTCGACCATTTTTCTGCGGATGTTTTTGATGGCAATGTGAATGGTGTTGTAGAAATTGATCTGTCCGACAACGTTCGCCTACCCTTCCGCATTGAGGGTTCAATTTCGAAAATCAATGCCGAAAAATTGTTTTTTGAAATGGATAATTTCGGACAAACCGAAATCACCAATAAAAACCTGAAAGGCTTGATTGACGCGGAAATTTCGGCTATCGGAATTTATTCAACGAAAGATGGTTTGGATAAAAAATCGCTTTGGATTACGATGCAAACCAAAATTTCCAACGGTGAACTCAACAACGTTGCCATGTTGCAAAAATTGTCGCGTTTTGTGGATGAAGAAACGTTAAATAATGTGAAATTTGCAACCCTCGAAAACAGAATTGAAATTCGAAACGAAATCATCAGTATTCCGGAAATGAAAATCGTCTCAAATGCAATGAATTTGAATGTTGCAGGTACACATCATTTCGATGGACAAATTGATTACAGCGTTCAAATTGCGTTGTCGGAATTGTTGAGTCGACGTCGCAGAGAGCGACGAAAAAATCAAGCCGAACTGACTGCCGTTGAGGATGAAAAAAGACGAATCAGTTTGTTCGTTCATGTAACCGGAACTACCGAAAATCCTAAGTTTACCTACGATTTCAAAAATGTATTCCGAAATTTGGAATTAGGGGCAGGAATCAGTAAAGTTACCACTGCTGTTGCAACTGCCGGACGACAAGAGAGAAAAGTTGTCGGAAGTATTTTGAAAGATGAATTTCAATTTCTGCAAAAAAGTGAGGAAACCAAGCGTCAGGAAGAACTTTGGAAACAACAAGAGCAAGGGAAATTCGTTATTGAATGGACTGACGATGAACCCGAAAAGCCTGTAAATACGCGACGAAACAGACGTCCTGCTAAAAGAGACACGGTAAAAATCGGTGTTGTTTTTGAGGATGATTAATATCTTTTACTCAATGAAAATTTTAAAATTCGACCAATTAGACTCAACCAACAACTACGCAAAATCCTTGATAAAAGAGGGCAAAGCGAAGGACGGACAAATCATTTATGCCGTTTCACAAAACGCAGGACGCGGACAAGGTGTAAAGACTTGGGAAAGCGAACCCGGAAAAAATCTCACATTTTCGCTGATTATTGAACCCCAAAATATCAAACCGAAAGATCAGTTTATCATCAGTCAAGCGGTTTCGGTGGGTATTGTGAATTATTTAAGTCGTAAGGACGGGTTTGAAACTTATCCGCACAAAATTAACATCAAATTTCCAAACGATATTTTTGTCGATATGAAAAAAATTTGCGGAATTTTGATTGAAAACACGATTCAAAGCAATCAAATTTTATTCTCTGTAATTGGCGTCGGACTAAACGTAAATCAAACCGTATTCACTGAAAATGCTGGCAATCCGACTTCATTGAGTTTAATCACAAAATCTCAATATAATTTGGAAATCGAACTTTTGGAACTTGCCAAATCTATCATAAATACTTTGGATTCCTTGCAAATTGATGATGGCAAAGATTGCAAAATTCGATATTTTGAAAACTTACTTCCCGGAAATAATCCAAACATCGCCGAGCCGCTACCACTCATTGAAACATAGACTGCACCTGCATCATAGAGGTTTTGTTTGATGTCTGCCAATATCGGGTGCTGTGCAAAAACAGATGGTTCGAAATCATTTTGTAAAATATCTTTCCATTTATTGACCGAGATATTGGGCAACAATTGCAAGTCCAATTCGGCAGGTTTTGGACTAATATCTTGATATGCCGATTTCGTATTCACGTGAATTGGCGGGCAAATCAACACTAATCGATAACCCCATAAAGCTAAATTTATCGGCTTAAATTTATCACCTTTTTCGTAAGCAAACGTCGGTTTATTTTTCACAAAAAATGCACAATCACTACCAATTTGGCGAGCATAATCCTCTAATTTTTCATTGGAGATATTCAACAAAAATTTTTCATTCAACATTTTCAACATCAATGTCGCATCAGACGAACCTCCTCCCAAACCCGCACCAAATGGGATTCTTTTGAGTAAATTAATCCGCATATTCGGTAAATCAAAATCGTTTTTCAACAATTCCAACGCTCTAAAAATCAAATTATCTTTCGGATCTCCGTCAATTTCGATTCCGTGTACATGTAGGGACGACGAGGCATGCCCCGTCTCTACTGTAATTTCCAACACATCACACAACGGAATCGGGAACAAAATCGTTTCGATATTATGAAATCCGTCGGGACGTTTTTCGGTAACGAACAGACCGAGATTAATTTTGGCATTTGGAAAACAAATCATATTTTCGTTTCTGCTTTTTTGCACCAAACTTGCAAAATAAAAAACATTGTAACACCTGTTGTTATTGCAGAATCGGCGATGTTAAACACCGGTCTGAAAAACAAAAACTGTTCGCCACCAACCCATGGAAACCAATTTGGAAATGTTCCTTCAAACAACGGAAAATAAAACATATCCACAACATGACCATGCAAAAAACCCGCATATCCCCCACCCTCCGGCAAAAACTGTGCGGCTTGTGCTCCGATAAATCCATGGTAACCGCTTTCGCTAAAAATCAAACCATAAAAACAGCCATCGATGATATTCCCCAACGCTCCGGCTGCAACCAATGAAATCGCCGCAACAGTCCATATACTCTCGTTTTTACGAATCAAATCGTAAATCCACCACATAATTCCGACAACAACCGCAACTCGCAAAAGAGACAAGATTAATTTACCTATTTCTCCTCCGAATTTCATACCAAACGCCATACCTTCGTTTTCTAAAAAATGAATCCGAAACCAGTCAAAAACCACAAATTCTTGACCCAAAAGCATATTGGTTTTGATCCAAAATTTCAGTGCTTGATCAATCAACAACACTGAACCGATAATCACAAAAGGCAAATGTTGTTTTTTCACTCTTCGTTTTTTGGTTGAAATGCTGATTTCGGTTTATTTTGCTGAAGTTTTGCATCAATGCTCAACGTAGCATGCGGAACCAAACGCAAGCGTTCTTTCGCAATAAGTTTACCCGTTTCACGACAAATGCCGTACGTTTTGTTTTCAATGCGAATCAGTGCTGCTTCGAGCGATGCGATGAATTTTTGTTGACGTGCCGCCAAACGTGCATTTTCTTCTTTCGACATCACTTGATACCCTTCTTCCAAAACTTTGAACGTTGGCGATGTATCGTTAATGTCGTTTTCTCCATTATTAACGTACGCCTCCGTCAGTATTTTCAGGTCTTCGCGAGCTTTTTCCAACTTTGCAATAATAATTTTTTTAAATTCTTGCAATTCCTTGTCGGAGTATTTGTTTTTTTCTGTTTTTGCCATGGCTCTGTTCTCCTTTCCAAATTTATTTTTTTTCAAATTCCTTATTTTCGGTTTTCATCACTACAACGCAAGTCCTCAAATCGTCTGTCAATTCAATGTTTTGAGCGTTCGAATGGTTGATTTTTTCAACCAAATCCAACGACTCTGCCAAAGTTTCAGTGCAAATATACGCAAAATTATTCTGAATTGCCAAATTTATTTCATTATTTTTTTCAACAATTAAATTAATTTTGTCAGTAACTTCGAAATTTTGCTCTTTGCGAATCGTTTGAATACGATTGACCAATTCTCTTGCAATGCCCTCTTCTCTAAGTTCATCGGTGATTGTAACGTCCAAAGCAACGGTCAAAGTGCCTTCATTAGCCACCACCCAGCCCGGAATATCCTCAGTGATGATATCCACGTCTGAAATTAGGATTTCGACGGTTTGATTTTCAATGGTCAACATATATTTTCCATCGGTTTCCAATTTTTGAATATCACTTTGCGTGAATGTCAGGATTGCTGCGGAAATCGGCTTCATCAACGTACTGTATTTCGGTCCGAGTTGTTTGAAATTGGCTTTGATTTTTTTCGTCAAAAAGCCTGTTTCCGTAAGGAATTCGATATGTTTAACATTCACTTCCGATAAAATCAAATGCGAAATTTTTTCGATTTGGGTTTGCAAATGTTTCGTCATAACAGGAATCATAATTCTCTGTAACGGTTGACGTACGCGGATATTCGAGCGTTTTCTCAACGATAAGACCATCGATGAAATTTGTTGTGCCAACTGCATTCGTTCTTCCAATTCTTTGTCAACGATTTTTTCGTCGTTCACCGGAAAGTCCGTTAAATGCACGGATTTGAACGGTTCTTTTTGTGTTGCATGGTTCAAATCCAAATACAAACGTTCTGCAAAAAACGGTGCAATCGGCGACATCAATTTCGCAATCGTGTTCAAACACGTGTACAGCGTTTGATACGCCGAAATTTTGTCATCGGAATAGTCGCCTTTCCAAAAACGCCGACGGCACAAACGCACATACCAATTGCTCAAATGTGCATCTACAAAGTCCTGAATCGCACGACCGGCTTTGGTTGGCTCGTAATCGGAATAACATTCGTCGACATATTTGATCAACGTGTTCAATTCCGACAAAATCCAACGGTCAATTTCCGGACGTTTTTCGATATCAATATCGGTTTCTTTGTATTCGAATTTGTCAATGTTGGCGTAGAGTGCAAAGAAACTGTACGTGTTGTAAAGCGTTCCGAAAAATTTGCGTTGCACTTCGGCAATACCTTCAATGTCGAACTTCAAATTGTCCCAAGGTTGTGCGTTCGTAATCATGTACCAACGTGTGGCATCAGGACCGTATTTGGCAATGGTTTCGAATGGATCGACGCCATTTCCGAGACGTTTCGACATTTTGTTGCCGTTTTTATCCAACACCAAACCATTCGAAACAACTGTTTTGAACGAAACTTGATCGAACAACATCGTTGCAATTGCGTGAAGTGTGAAAAACCAACCACGAGTTTGATCAATGCCTTCCGCGATGAAATCCGCAGGAAACACGCCTTTCAAGTCCGTTTCAAACGGATAGTGATATTGTGCATACGGCATCGCACCGGAGTCGAACCACACATCAATCAAATCCGTTTCGCGGAACATTTTTTGTCCGTTGGGCGATACCAGCACGATTTCGTCTACATAAGGACGATGAATATCGAACGAATCGTAATTTTCTTTTGAAAAATCGTTCGCCTTAAAATCCTTTAATGGCGAGGCTTTCATAAAACCTGCCGTGATCGATTTTTCGATTTCCTGTTGCAGTTGTTCAACCGAACCCACGCAGATTTGTTCCGTTCTGTCTTCGGTTGTCCAAATCGGCAAAGGCACGCCCCAGTAGCGACTTCGCGACAAATTCCAGTCCACTAAATTTTCGAGCCAATTGCCAAAACGTCCGGTTCCTGTGGCTTCGGGTTTCCAATAGATGGTTTTGTTCAACTCGATCATGCGTTCTTTGAACGCCGTAGTTTTGATAAACCACGAATCCAACGGATAGTACAGAATCGGCTTATCCGTCCGCCAGCAGTGCGGATACGAGTGTTCGTATTTTTCAGATTTGAACGCACGATTTTCGCGTTTCAATTTTACAACGATATCAACATCTACGGGAATTGTGGTCTTAGGATTGTAGTCTGCCTCGTATTCCGGTTTCACGAAACGCCCTGCAAATTCGCCCATTTCAACAATAAAACGTCCGGTTTTATCAACCATCGTCAGTGCACCGATTCCGTTTTGTTTGGCAACACGGAAGTCATCCGCACCAAAACTCGGAGCGATATGAACGATGCCGGTTCCATCTTCCGTTGTTACGAAATCGCCTGTGAGTACGCGGAAAGCATCGCCTTCTTCGGGTTGTGCGTATGGCAATAATTGTTCGTAGCGACAGCCTTCCAAATCACTTCCTTTCAGTTCGCAAACCAATTGATACGGCAAGTTTTTTTTGTCGTCCGAAAGAACTAACTCCGTCGTATTTTCAACTTGATTTTTCGGGTCAAAATATTTGGCAACCGTGTCTTTTCCGAGAATCACCGTAATCGGCTCAAACGTGTATGGATTAAAGGTTTTCAGCATCACGTAAGTGATATTTTTCCCAACACAAAGAGCAGTATTTGAGGGCAAAGTCCAGGGTGTTGTTGTCCATGCGAGGAAAAATAAATCTCCAAAAGTACTGTCGTCATTGCGAGTCGCAGGCGTGGCAATCCCCTTATTGCAGGGGGATTTCTCGCTTTGCTCGAAATGACGGAACAGCTTCTCTGATTCTTCGTTTTTCACGATCTTAAATTGTGCAACAAGAGTCGTATCTTTCACATTTCGATAGCACCCCGGTTGATTAAGTTCATGCGTCGAAAGCCCTGTCCCTGCTGCCGGAGAGTAAGGTTGAATCGTGTAACCTTTGTAAAGTAAATCCTTTTTGTAAAGTTGGCTCAACAAATACCAAACCGTTTCGATATATTTGTTTTCGTAGGTTACATAAGGATTGTCCAAATCTACCCAGTAGCCCATTTTTTGGGTTAAATCGTCCCACAAATCCGTATATTTCATCACTTCCGTGCGACATTCTTTGTTGTAATCTTCAACAGAAATTGTTTTACCGATATCTTCTTTGGTGATGCCAAGTTTTTTTTCAACGCCGATTTCTACGGGTAATCCGTGTGTATCCCAGCCCGCTTTTCGTGTAACATGAAAGCCTTTGAGCGTTTTGTAGCGACAAAAAATATCTTTGATAGCACGAGCCATCACGTGATGAATTCCCGGCACACCATTTGCCGAAGGCGGACCTTCGTAAAACACAAAAGAAGTAGAGTTTTGGCGGATTTTCAAACTTTCGTGAAAAATGTTTTGGTCTTCCCAAAATTTCAGGATTTCCTCACCAATCCGCGTTAAGCTAAGATGTTTGTATTCGTTGTAAGTAGACATTTTATTTTTATTAAGGCACAAAGATACAAAAAAAAGTTTGAATATGCAAGTCGTATTCGGTCGCTTTGCGACCTCATGATTTTTTTACGCTGTGCCGTTTCTATTTACGATTTACGGATTTACTATTTACTATTTGGCGAAGCGTAAATTGTACATTTGTAAATCGTACATCGTAACTACATTTACTATTCACTAAATTTCGTGAGGTTATTAACAAAATCGGAAAGTTATTAACAATTTAACACTTTTTAACAAAAAAAATATACGAAAATCGGGGGGTCGAGCGTTATATAGGTAACAACCAAAGATTAAAAAAAAATGACCGAAGATTTTTTACATTATTTATGGAGGTTTCAGATATGGAATGCTCCTTTGCAGACGTCCAATGGCGATTCTGTTGAAGTATTAAAGCCCGGATTTCACAATACCGATGGCGGTCCTGACTTTTTAGATGCTCGCATTCGCATCGGAGACACGCTCTGGGCGGGACATGTAGAGATTCACATCAAAAGTTCCGATTGGTATGCTCATCATCACGAAAAAGATCCTGCGTACAATTCCGTAATTTTGCATATCGTTTATGACAACGATGTTTCTGCGAAACGCTCGATTGGCACAACGATTCCGACGTGTTCGATTCGAGAAAAGTTCTCGAAAAATGTTTTTGAAACATTTTCAAATTGGCGGGAAAACAGAGGGTTTGTGCCTTGCGAAAAGCATTTGCAAAATCTGTCGGAATCCAAACGGGTTATGCTTTTGGAGCGTTTGAATATCGAGCGTTTGGAAGAAAAAGTGAACGAAATTTTGATTGATTTGGCGTACAATCTCAACTCGTGGGAAGAAACGTTTTATCAACATTTGTTGCGAAGTTTTGGACTAAAAATCAATGCCGAATCCTTTCATCAAATTGCGAAACGCACATCGTTGAAATTTCTGCAAAAGCACGCTGATAACCGATTTCAGATCGAAGCTATGTTGTTTGGTCAAGCTCAATTGTTAAATTCAACATTCAACGATTCCTATCCCAAAGCATTGCAAGAGGAGTACGCATTTTTACAACAAAAATTCAAATTAATTCCGATTTCAGAGGGATTGGTGAATTTTCTACGATTGCGACCATGCTCATTTCCTACGCTTCGTTTGGCGTTTTTTGCATCGCTCATTCAAAGGAAAAGCCAGATTTTTCAAGATATTCTGCATATTCAAAATGTAGATGACGGATTGAAATTATTGCAGGTTGATGTGTCGGATTATTGGAAAACGCATTATATTTTCGATAAATTATCCGTTGAAAAGCCTAAAGAATTGGGGTATTCCGCACGATATTCCATTTTCATCAATACGATTATTCCGTTTTTATTTGCTTTTGGAAAACTTCGCGACAAGCCGGTAATTTCCGACAGAGCACTCGGTTTTTTACAAGATTTACCTGCCGAAAATAATCATTTAATTCGTCAATGGGAATCCTGTGGAATCCCTGCAAACACTGCCTCTGACAGTCAAGCACTGCTGACGTTGAAAAAGCATTATTGCGATCAAAAAAAATGTTTGCAGTGCAGTATTGGGATTGAGTTATTGAAAGTATGACGGGCGATATGGCGTTCAACTCTTAACTCAAACTTCGACTCATCTCTCGTCGTAAATCTTTTTCTTTGATACTCTCGCGTTTGTCGTAAGCCTTTTTACCTTTGGCAAGAGCGATATTCAACTTGGCATAACCGCGTTCGTCGATAAATAAAAGTGTCGGAATAATCGTCAAACCCTTGTCTTTGATGCGAAGTTCGAGCTTTTTCAATTCCTTCCTGTTGAGCAAAAGTTTACGCTCGGCTTTGGGTTGATGATTGAGATAAGTTCCAAAACGATATTCGGCAATATGCATATTTTTTACAAACAATTCGTTGTTGAAAAATGCACAATATGCATCGGTGATATTGGCTTTTCCATCGCGAATAGACTTTATCTCTGTCCCACGTAAGACAAGCCCTGCCGTGAATTTTTCAAGAAAAAAATACTCGAATTCGGCTCGCTTGTTTTTAATTTTTATATGGTTTATTCGTTTGCTCATTTTTTTTATTGGTTTGCAAAATTACGATTTTTTTTGTAACTTTGCAACTATGAGTCCAAAAAATAATAAAAACTGGGGCTGGATATTAATCAACAGTACGGCGATATTCCTTGCTGTTTTGTTGCTGTTTGCATTTATAGCAACCTACGTGAACCCCGCCAAATTCGTGTGGTTTGCGTATTTCGGATTGGTATTTCCTCCCCTGTTGGCAACCAACATTTTGCTCTTCGTTTTTTTGTTGTTCAATTGGAAAAAAACAACCGTTCTTCCGTTAGTCGCCATAGCATTGAATTGGTCGAACATTCAAACTATGGCACAATTCAAGAGTGCAGAGTTTGATACGAATGAAAAAAAAATCAGAATTCTTTCGTATAATGTCGATTTGTTCGACTATTATGGTCATGTCAATTCGGAAAAAGGACAAACGCAACGTGAAATTTTAGGTTTTTTAGTTCAAGAATCTCCGGATATCATCTGTTTTCAAGAGTTTAGAGAAGATTTGAATCAATCGCAAATCACTCGTTTTTTGAGAGAAAACGCCGGACTGAAATACACTTCAATATCGCGCATCAATAATCACATGGCTTTTGGCAATAAAATTTATTCCAAATTTCCCATCATTTATGACAGTTTGGTTCGATTTGAAAATTCGAAAAACATGATTGTTTTTGCAGATATTTTGGCGTATGGCGATACGATTCGAGTGTTTAATTTTCATTTGGAATCCATCGGATTTCAAAAGGACGATGATGCGTTTTATTACGATTTGATTTCTACACCAACCGAAACGTCCGACATCAGAAAAGGCGTAGGACGAATGATTTCGAAAATGAATAAGGCTTACGCTAAACGTGCGGAACAATCTAAAATTTTAGCACAATTAATTACCGATTCGCCCTACAAAACCATTGCTTGCGGAGATTTGAACGATATGCCGGTTTCGTTTGCTTATCGACAAGTTTCCCAAAATATGAACGATAGTTTTCGTGCACGCGGCTTTGGTTTGGGAACCTCGTATAGCGGTGTGTATCCATCGTTTCGGATAGATTACGTATTCTTTTCCGAAGGATTTTATTGTGAAAATTTTACAACGATTCGCGTTAAATATTCTGACCATTTTCCGGTATGTTCCGATTTAAAAATTGATTAATTATGAGAAATTTTGGCACGCTATTAAGCACTTTTTTACTCTTTCCATTGACTGCATTTGCTCATCAACCACAAGCCGATACCATCGGCATGAAAATCACGCGTACCTTGAAAACCATCGAAACAACGGCTTTTGTCAAACAAAGCATAGACAGCATTGTAAGTTTGGATTCGCTTGGAAAAGCAAACAAAATTACCCTTGTTACCTACGATACGTTGAGAGGAACAGAAGCAACCGATATCACAGATACAAGTTATTTTGTGATAAAACCTCTCAAACATTGGAAATTACAATCCCAATCAGATGCAACGTTAACTCAAATCAATCGCTGGAATTGGGCACAAGGAGGAATCAATGTGTTTTCGATACTTTTGTCGAGTAATTTTGTTGCAAATTATGCACACGGACTTTCAACATGGCGAACGGAATTGGACTGGAGATATGCCGGAGATTTGCAAGAAAACGATAAATGGTTCAAAACGCAAGACCGTTTCAATATCGTGTCGCAGTACGGATTTAAGGCTTCTCCCACTTGGAATTACAGCGGTTTGTTTGAATTCAACACGCAATTATTTGACGGTTTCAAACGAGGAGAAACAACCCTTATTTCAAGTTTTCTTTCACCTGCCAGATCCACGTTTTCGTTAGGTATGACGTACAGTAACAATGTTTCGAGTTTGACCGCACCTAATGCGAAAAATCCGAATTTAATAGATTTATTTTTATCTCCGGTAGCATACAGAGCTACTTATGTAAGGGATACAACTTTGAGCACACGCTTTGATGTCGCACCGAACGAACATTGGTTGTCTACGTTTGGCGTAATGCTCCGATTAGACAATAGACACCTGTTAACTAAAAATCTCTCTTTGCGGAATAGATTGAATTTGTTTGCAAATATATTAGAGATGAAAGATCAGTTTGTAACTGTGGATTGGCGAATAAATTTCGATATTCGATTGACCAGACATTTTACATTGGGTCTTGAAACATGGTTGATTTACGATCCAACGGTTTGGTTCGATAAAACGCTTGCAGACGAAACAATAGAAAGAGAACGAAAAACTCAATTTCAACAAAGTTTAATGTTGAGATTTTCTTACAAAATCGCTAATTACTAAGCATTCCAAATTTCCCAAGCCCGTTCGGCTTGTAAATGCAGCATGTCGAGACCGTTTTTGATGGTCGCACCTTGTGCTTTCGATTTAGTCAAAAAGAGCGTTTCATCGGGAGTATAAACCAAATCGTAGCATAGAAAATCCGATGTAATTTTTTCGTAAGGCAAATCCGGGAAAGTCTCTATATTAGGGGTCATTCCGAGTGGCGTGGTATTGATTAAAATATTCGCATCGCCGAAACCGTTTTGATGCAAATCCTCGTAACTCAATGCTGTTGCGGTTTTTTGTCGAGACACAAATTGGTACGGAATTTGATGCTTCCGCAAAATGTACGCCACCGCCGCCGCTGCACCTCCGGTACCAAGTACGAGTGCAGAACGATGATGCGGTTTTACGAACGATAAAAAACTTTGTTCGAATCCGAAAACATCAGAATTATAGCCGATCAATTTGCCGTCTTTTTGAAATTTAATCACGTTTACAGCACCTGCCTCACTCGCAGATTCATCTAAGCCATCAAGAAATGGTATCACTGTTTTTTTGTACGGAATCGTAACATTCAAACCGCATAAGTTCGAATGTTTTTTCAGTAAGTCCGGAAACTCCGAAATGTCCGCCAATGGGTGCAATTCATAAAAGGAATCGCTTAAGTTTTCACGTTCAAATTTTGCCGAAAAATAACCTTTCGAAAAGGATACTTTTAACGGATAGCCGATAAGTCCGAATTGTTTCATAATGATGATTTTTTTGAAAATTGTTTTGCGATTAATTCAATTCCAAGCACGATGATAATCCCCGCAACGCAAGTCGTAGCTGTGACTACAACCATTTCGTTGGGCAGTGCATTACCAACGGTTTCGCACAGCGACACACCGTCTGCATCAATTCCTTCGCACACCGTTTTTTTCCAGGGCCAAATAATTCGCAAAGATCCAATGATAAAGCCGGTCATCAAAGCGACCACTTTGTCGTGATATCTTTTCAGCAACCACGAAAGTACATTCGAAAACGCAACCAATCCGGTCAAACAGCCTGCGATATATACAGCTATATAAGTCACATTGAAATCTTTGATTGCCACAACAAGCGTATGATACGCACCCATCAGAAGCAACACAAATGTGCCCGAAGTGCCGGGCATGATGAAGGCACAACTCGCCAAAGCCGAGCAGATAAAGAAGTACCATAGTGGAACGATGGTTGATGTGTCGTGCGGCTGAATAGGCAGTGCAAATGCGATAGCAATCCCGACAGCGCTCAACGCATAGCAAACCCACGTCCAACGCCGAATTTTCTTAGAGACCAAGACGATGGAGGCGATAATCAATCCGAAAACGAAACCATAAAAAGGAAGTGGATAATTGACCAACAAATGTTTCACAAGACTTACTGTAGCAGCGATGGCTACTATCATTCCGAATGCCAGAGCGACGACAAAATTACCATTGAATGCCGTCCAAAAATCTGTGATGCGTTGTATAAAACTTTTCTTTCCGAATAGTTGTTTGAATGCCGGAAGTGCACCTTTGATGGTGTTGAGTAATTCTTGGTAAATGCCGATAACAAAGGCAATCGTGCCTCCCGATATACCGGGGAGAAATTCAACTGCACCCACAGCCATACCTTTCAAACTGAGAACAGCGTAATCTAAAAGTGAACGTTTTTTCATATATTTTTGGGTCAATTATAAGTTCTGTAAAATTTGATAAACCTCAGAAGAGTCCTGCATTTCCGGGTGATAATCTTTGAACCACGACACGTTGCTCGGGTCAATCAAAAAAGCAATTAACAAATCATTCAACGCCGCCTCTTTTCGATTGGCTTTGAGATTCACGATGCCTCGAATTAAAATCAATCTCGAATAATTTTCTTTTAGTACGATTTTACTTTCGATAAAATTCAGTGCCTCATGGTGCAATCCCGCGTCTACCATAGCGTAGCACACGGTGGCGATAAATTCAGGTTGGTCTTTAGTGATTTCCACAGCACGAAAAACATGAGGTAAACCTTTGTCGAAATCCTTGTTTTCACAATACAATTCGCCCAAAGCAGCATGAAATTCCGCAGCATCCGGATTGCGTTCCAAAGCCTCGTGCAACACAGAAAATGCTTTGTTTTTACGGTCTTGACTAAAGAGACTCATCGCTAAACAAATCGTGGCTTGCGATGAATCCGGCTCTATTTTCAACACTTGACGAAAATAGTCTTGTGCTTTTTCATGCTCTTTCATGCGTTCGTAACACTCTGCCATGTTGAACAATGTCGCAACTTCATCGGGGGCAACGTCTAAAATCTTTTGGTAACAAGCCAAAGCGTCGGCATAGTTTTTGATGAACAAATATGTTGTAGCTTTGTGAAACCAACCGTTCAAATCATTTTCATCAATGGCAAGAACATAGTCGAAACATCGAAAAGCCTCGTCGTGCTGACCTCTTGAACGATACAACATACCCAATCCAAGCCATACTCCTTTTGCAAACGGATCGTTTTCGAGCATGCTTTCCAGATATTCAACGCCTTCATCGCTGCGATTTGCCCACTCGAAAAACAAACTCAAATCCGCAGGTACGTAGTCGTGTAGAGGATCTATTTCGAGAACTTTTTTCAGGTATTCGATGCTTTTGTCGAAGTTGCCGAGATTCTCGTATTCGAAAGCAATGTTCATGTAAATATCTTCCAAAGCATCGGGGTCGATCATCGCTTTATTGTACTCGTTTATCGCCTGTTCACTCTTGTTTTGAACGCTGTAAACGGTGCCCTTTGCAAAGAAAATTTCGGGATTGTTGGGTTCGATGGCTTCTAATTTTTCCAACAAATCCATAGCCTTTTCAGGTTCGTTTTCGGTGGCTAAATACTGAGCTTCGCGAAGTTTTAATTCCGTATTTTCCGGATTGAGAGACAACCCAACATCTAAGGCTTTTCGAGCCATTTCGGCATTTTCCTCGTTGAAATAATAATCGATGATATCAATTAAATCTTCCGTATCAAAGAAATAACTTATGTTTTCGTTTATGTTGTTTTCAAAGCGTTTGATGAGTTCCTTAAATTCGCTGTCGTATAGTTCGTCTGTTTGCATGTTAATCTATTAGTTCTTTCGCCGCTGAAATCGCCGAATCCGTAACAGTTTCGTTACTGATCATGGAGGCGATGGCGTGAATATGTTCGTCTTGATTTAATGATTTTATTTCGGAAATGGTTTGACCGTTGTCCAAACGTTTGTACACACGATAATGCGTGCGTGCTTTTGCCGCCATTTGCGGGAGATGAGTAATCGCAATCACTTGCATGGATACCGACATATCTTGCATAATTTTGGCTACTTTTCCTGCAATATCGCCCGAAACACCGGTGTCGATTTCGTCGAAAATAATTGTAGGCAAAATATGTTGTTGATTGATGACAGATTTTATCGCCAACATTAATCTCGACAATTCCCCGCCTGATGCCACTTTGGAGAGTTCTCGCAAGTCCGAACCCAAATTTGCACTAAACATGAATTTGATAAAATCTTTGCCATGCTCGGTGAAATCTGATGTTGGCAAAAATTGTAATTCCAAACGTGCATCTTTCATACCCAACTGCGACAAGGTTTGTCCGACTTGTTGTTCGATATATTGAGCCGATTTTTTTCGAGCAAGCGAAAGATTTTCGGCTTTGTTCGTCAGGTCATTAGTCAAGCCGGTTATCAGCAATTGCAGTTTCTCAATTTTTTCGGAATTAGTTGAGATATCAAGTAGTTTCGATGATAAATCGTTTTGAATTTCGAGTAATTCTGCAATCGTTTTTACATGATGTTTGGTTTGCAAACGATAAATTTTATCCAAACGTTCGGTCCAAAGTATTTGTTTTTCTCGGTCAAAATGCACAAGGTCGGACATCGAATGGATTTCGCTGTCGATGTCTTTCAATTCAACAATAGTCGAATGAACACGATTGGAAATGTCCTCTAAATTCGGCGTTATTTTTGCAATTTTTTTCAAATTTACATCTGCAATTTGCAAAGCCGACAACACGTTTTCCTCGCCACCACTCAGCGTTTCCGACGATTGCAAAAGCACACGCTTGATGTCTTCCGAATGATTCATCAATTCCAAATCCTGTTCCATCGTTTCCTGTTCGCCGTCTGTCAAGTGCAATTCCTCCAATTCGGTAAACAAAAACTGAAAATAATCTTGATCGGCTTTCAACTTGTTGTCCGCATCAGTCAAGTGTTTCAGGTCCTCCGAATTTTTTTTATATTCCCGATACGTATAGCGATAAGCATCTAAAAACACAGGGTTTTCAAGCAAAGCATCTACCAAGTTCAATCTAAAATTAGACTCGTTGAGGGTCAACGTTTCATGTTGTGAATGAATATCCACCAAACGTTCACCGAGTGTTTTCAACACGTTCAGATTCACAGGTGTGTCGTTTACAAACGCACGTGATTTGCCGTTTACAGCGATTTCTCGTCGCAAAATTAACGGGTTTTCATAATCCAAATTTTCGTCATCAAAAATAGATTTCAAATCCAAATTTGCAATATCAAACGTTCCTTCAATAACACATTTTTTCTCTTGATCCATCAACGTTTGCGTATCGGCACGTTGACCTAAAATCAACGACAAAGCACCCAACAAAATAGATTTTCCGGCACCGGTTTCGCCCGTAATTACTGAAAAACCGCTGTCAAAATCCATGGAAAGATTTTTGATTAAAGTATAATTTTGTATGTCGAGATGTTTCAACACTAGTCCAGAATCGCTTGATATTTGTTGAGATTTGCGGGGTCAAGTTCTCTGACTAACGTGATGAGTTTATTTTTTTCATCAACGGTTCCCATTCTAAAGATATTAATAATTTCCTCAGATTTAGCATCAAAAAACACTTGTTTGAAAAGCAAACTCGGTCGTTGTCTATTGACCCTTTGCAGGATCTCCAAACTTTGCGTAATTGCTCGACGAGCAACACTTGGATCTTGATGCATTTCGTCCATGCCTTTACGATGGTAAACAAAGTAAATTTCGTGAACTTCTCTAAGATTTCCATTCGTGAGATTTTCTGCCAACCAGTAGCGGTTTGCAGCGTTTCGCGAACTTGATTTCCAGCCTTCATTTTCTGATGCAGAAAGATCTTGACAACGCATAACAATGTCCATGGCTCTGTCGAAAAACTGTAATCCCGCATCTTTTCCGAAAGAATTAAACGTCAGACCCAAAGCGATATTCGCATAATATGCCAATATAGCGGTCAGATTATTATGAATCATGCCGTCCGAATACTGCAACGGATCGTATTCCGCATAACGAAATGAAATATCTTTGTCCATGAAATTCAACAGCACCGAATTGTAAGTCGAATTAAAGACCGGACGTCGAACTTGAACACTCAAACTTCCCGAAATCTCGTTTGATCTTGCATCGTGTTTTTGCACAACTAACGTGAAACTACACTCAATTCGTTCGGTTGGAGAGAATGTAAAATCTGTCCAGCGTCTGCCGTTTATGAACTCAAACATCGACGATTGAAGGGTTTCGAAAATCCTTCGGTCAGAGGTTTGAATCTGTGATGCATTGACTTGCACAACAACATTCAATTCTTGTGCGTAACCCACACAACCCAAGCAAATCCAAAAAATGATTAGTTTAACGGTTTTCATAGATTCCATTATTTTCATTTTGCAAAGATACGAAAAAAAAACGAAATGCGGAGCATTTTGTTTTTTTTATTTACTATTTCACGGTTCACACCTCATAGTTCACCAATTTGCATATTCCAAAAAAAAATTGTATCTTTGCAAAAAATTATCAACAAAAAATCAAACTATGAAATAAACGAAAATATAAATAAAATATAGCAATAGGCTTTATTCTTTGTCGTCGAAAATTTAGCGATTTATGACCATTCACAAAAGAATAAGTTTTTTGTTCACGCATATAGCGTGAACTTGACTTATCCTTGTGAATTATGGTTACGCTAAATACCACGACGGCGGGAAACAGTTAAGTTTCACGCTTTTTTTTATTGCCCTAAACCATAACTCATAACTCATAAATCATAAATAACAAACCAAAACAATCATGAAAAAAACAATCTTTATCTCAATCCTTTTCGCAGCTTTTGCGACCAAAAGTTTCGCTTATTGCCCCATTCCGCAATGGTGTCCTAAAGCAGATTTGCATCAGGTTCTTTGTCCCGGCGACACAATAGAAACTATTGAATTTCCTTCGGTGATAGCTAAAACCCTGATCATCACTTGGTGGACGAACGAGACACGCACCAACTTTATGCTCACTCCTCCCCCCGGCATTACGGTTTCCGGCGGTGCCTCGACTCCGCTCGGTGACCGAGAATATGCGTGGCCTGTTTCCATAAAAGGTGCACCTACAACCCCCGGCACTCACCACTATACCGTAAGCAATACCTGTGGCGTGGAGTTGCTTCACGGTAGTATTACCGTCGCAGGACCGCCCACCATCGGCACGGTTACACCCGACACTGATCAAGCTACGCCACAAAACATACCTTTTCCCTCAACACTCACATTCACAGATGATCCCATTGGCATGCCACCGATTACCGTTCAATGGTTTTCCAATACAACCGCAAGCAATAGCGGTGGCACAAACTTGGGCACTGCAAACGGTGCACAAACCGCGACCTTTACACCACCGAGTGATGTTGTAAACACAACAGGTGTGTACTACTACGCCGTGGCGACCGACCGTTGTGGAAGCACGACTGCAACAATCAATACTAGTGGCAAGCATATAGTGTTACCCGCAACAGGCTGTGACCTTGTTACAGGCAGCAGAGACAGCGTTACCATCACTTCGGCAGATTTTGCAACCGCTCAAACATGGAGCCCCGGCACTTCGTCGTTGGTTTGGTCTGATGCGGTGATTTCACCTCAATGCACGCCAAGAGGCGACTCTTACAATGGCGGGTCTACCAACAACTACAATGTAGATTGTCGTGCTCCCACCAATGGTTTTGATGGTCATTACTTTTCGTGGTGTGCCGTGATGAAGTATGCGGACATTCTTTGTCCGGGCACGTGGCGAGTACCGACTACGGCGGAGTTTTTGGAGTTGCATCAAAGTCTTGGTCATGCGGCTCCTGCGACACAGACAGGTAGCGTACCTATAATTGCGGACACCTATATGGGCATCATCGGCACTGGCGGTCCCGACGGTGTTACGGAAAATCACGGAGGGTCTTGGGGGGGCTCCCGCTTTAATGCGTACGCGGGCAGTCTGTCGAGTACGGATTCGAACTACTGGTCGTCCTCGGAGGACAGCACCACGAGTGCGTTCGACCTGCGCTACAGTGCGTCGAATGTCTACCCGCAGCACACCCCCACTAAGACTAACGGGTTCGCCTTGCGGTGTGTGCGTTAGATGCAGGTTTTTGTAGGGGCGAGGCATGCCTCGCCCCTACAAATGTTTTTCAAGAAATTTGTATTCATCGTGATGCATAAAAAAACCGCGATAATTTTTTTGCTTTCGGCAGAGGCATGGAGAAAATTATGGCGATTTCGCCGATTTACCGCAGTATGATAACAACTATTTTCGTTTCAAAATATAAATCAAATTTACCGAAAAAAATTTTTATTTCAAAAAAAAATCGTAACTTTGCAAAAAACTATAGTCATGACTACGAAAGAAATGATTGAAAAAACGATTAATGAATAAAATTTGTTGATGTTGTGAAAATAACCAAAAACACTGAATAACCTTTTTAGTATTCAGTGTTTTCTGTTTTTCGATGGTGGCATCGGTCGGAATCGAACCAACGACACAAGGATTTTCAGTCCTCTGCTCTACCGACTGAGCTACGACGCCATCCGTATTTGAGGGTGCAAAGGTACGAAAAATTTTTGAATTGACCAAATTTTTTTGTATCTTTGCACTAAATTTTATGAAAACACTTACCATAGACATAGGAAATACCCTCACCAAATGCACCGTTTTTCAAAACGCTGAAATGCTGAATTTTCAAGCTTTTGAACGATTTGAGGAAAAACATTTATACGAAATTTCTAACCAATTTCAATTAGATGCTTACATTGTTTCGTCTGTTGCAAATGAACCGGATTTTTTACACCATGTCCTGAATAATGTAAAATATATCAAATTTAATCATCAAACGCCAATCCCCATTATCAACCAATACGAAACACCCGAAACCTTAGGTTTAGACCGCTTAGCACTCGCTGTTGCTGCAACCAAACTTGCACCAAAAACCGATGCGTTGGTCATCTCCGCAGGAACATGCATCACCTACGATTTTATCACATCAAAAAATGTATATTTAGGTGGTGCAATTTCACCGGGATTACAGATGCGGGCACGTGCAATGAACCAATTTACCGAACGCCTGCCATTAGTGGATTTGCCCGCAGAAATCAACTATTGCGAAACAAATTCAATAGCCGCAATTCAATCCGGAATTGTGAAAGGAACATTAGACGAAATTGAAGCAAAAATTCGTTTCTTTTTAGAAAAAAATCCGAACGGAAAAATTTTTTTGACGGGTGGCGATCAAAATTATTTGGTAAATTCAATAAAAAATCGTACCTTTGCAGTTTGCAACATGGTATCAATCGGACTTAATGAAATACTCAACTATAACATCAAAAAAACTTAAACTGCTAATCATACCGTTGTTTGCCGTCTTTTTGGCAGATGATTTTCAAGCACAAAATGTTTCCCTTTCGCCGTATTCTCGATTTGGAATAGGGGATTTGCAATCCGCTCAACAACCAAGAAACATGGCTATGGGAGGAATGTCTATCGGACTAACCAGAGCATCAAATTTGACTTACAAAAATCCGGCATCGTACATGAATTTGGATTCCTTGATGGTTAATTTCGAAATAAGTATGAAGGCTGTTTATTCCAAATTACGTGAAAAAAAAATAGACGGTACAGAAGTTTCTGCAAATACAAACAGAGCAGCATTGGGACAAATTACATTCGCTTTTCCCATCACATCTTGGTTGAAATCGAATGTGGGACTGATTCCAAATTCAAATATGAGTTACGATGTTGTTCGTGAAGTTGGTCCTGAACATAAAGATTATGATCCAAATGTCGGCAGACAAATACTCAATAACCACGGGCAAGGCGGACTGAATCAAGTGTTTTTCGGAATGGCAACAGGAACCAATCGCCTGTCGTTTGGAGTCAATATCAATTATCAATTCGGTGCCATCACACGTAATTCACAATTATTATTTGTAGACACGATTTTACAACTTCCCTGGATAACCGAACAAAACAGATACGTAGAAACATCGGGCGTTTTTTTTAATTTAGGACTTCAATACAAACAACCTCTGAACGACCGCTACCAACTTGGCTTTGGAGCTACATACACTCCGAAATACAAATTGAATGCATCAAGAAATGTGCAAATACTCGCAAAACTGCGTGAATTCGGTGTTGCAGACATTGTAGACGTCATTTATGACGGTGAAAACGAAAAGGGAAAAATAGGAATGCCGGATAAATACGGTTTCGGCTTGTCGTTCGAACGACTGAATCGTTGGGTTATCGGTATGGAATATTCGGCAATAAATTTCAAAAATTATTCGGAATATGGTTATCTCAAAGATTCGGCATTGACCAACACACAAACGTTTCATGCAGGTATGGAATTAATCGGCAGACGTTTGGATAATAATTTTCTAAATCGTTTGAGTTACCGATTCGGCTATCATTACGGCACAAATCATGTAACTTTCCAAGATTCAAAAATTAATCAATACGGCTTTACGTTCGGTTTTGGAATGCCCATTCGCAGAAGTCTATCCAGAATTGATTTTGCAGTGGAAATCGGACGAAAAGGAAATATAAACAACGGACAAATTCAAGAAAATTACGGACGTATTATCATCGGAATATCAGCATTCGACCGCTGGTTTGTTCGAGGCAGATTCGATTAAAACAAAAAAAATAATCGAAATTTATTAACAACGATTAAACTTTTCAAATTTACAAACATCAAACTATAAACACAAAAAAAAAATTACGATGAAAACGATGAAACCAATGATTGTACTGCTTTTCGCTCTAAGCAGTCTAAGCGTTTCCGCTCAACAGAGCTTCGGAGAAACTGAACAAGACAGTATTGAATGTATCAGAAACTTGTCTTTGTACCAAGAATCTTTTAGGCAACGAAATTTCGTTGATGCTTTTGAACCTTGGTTGGAAGTTATGCGGGTTTGTCCTGCAAATCACGTTAACACCTACATTCGTGGGTTAACAATCGTGAAAACCAAACTCGCAGGGGAAAGAGATCCCGAAAAACGTCAAGAATTACTCGATTTACTTTACGAAGTATACGATAATCGTATCAAATACTTTGGAAATGAGGGACCGAATTTAGGTCGTAAAGCGATGGATATCATGGCTTACGAACCGACTAAAATTAGAGAGGCTTACCTGACCATTAAAAAGGCTATGGAAACCGGTGTTGGAGAAGATTATGCCATTCCGTTCTTTTATTTTGAGTATGCTATGGTCAACGAAAAAGCCGGAAACATTGACAAAGAGGAAGTATTCGACGTTTACGATATTGTGAGTGTTTACTTGGAAAATTTGCTTAAAGTGAAACCCGGAGATACTCAAATTATGAATACGCTTGCAAATTTGGATATCGCCTTTGAGCCTTACGCAACCTGCGAAGATATCATTCCTATTTTTGAAAGAAAATGGGAGGATAACAAAGGTGATGTGGTTTTTTTGGAAAAAATTACCAAAGTATTAGACCATAAAGATTGTAACGACAGCGAGCTGTTTTTCAAAGCCACAGAGGCTTTGCACGCCTTAAAACCTGACCCGAAAAGTGCTTATTTGATGGCAAAAATGTTGGACGGAAAAAGAGAGTATGCCGGAGTTATCGAGTATTTGAAAGATGATGCAGGAAATTTGGATAACGATCGCGATCGCGTTAGAGCGTACTTGTTGTTGGCAAGAGCCTATATGCAAGTCAGCAAATATCGCGAAGGTCGTGAGGCAGCATTGGAAGCCTTGAAAATCAATCCTAACGAGGGTTTGGCTTATATTCTCATCGGTACCATGTACGCATCAAGTGCGAGAAGTTGTGCTGATGCTCAATTTGGAGAAAGAGCTGTGTATTGGGCGGCTGTTGATAAATTCAGACGAGCCAAAGAAGTGGATCCGAACAGAACTCAATTGGCAGACGAACTCATTTCGACTTATGCCAGATTATTTCCTTCCGGAGATGACTTGTTTTTCCAAGGAATCGCTGCAGGCAGTTCATACCGTGTAGGTTGCTGGATTCAAGAAAATACAACTGTTCGTGGTCGTTAAATTATCTGTTATGAAATTTCATCGCTTTCACGTTTGGCTTTGTTTTGTCGCTGTTGCAGGATTGACAATGGGTTGCAATCAACAGAAATTTTCGTTGGTTTTTGATGAAAATTCACCTGCACAAACCATGAAAGATGCAACGATTCAACACACCGATTCGGGTCGTTTGCAGATGATTATGTGGGGTGAGGAAATTTGGAATTATGATGATGAGGAGCAAACTCAGGAATTTCCCAAAAGCGTGAAAGCCACGTTTTACAGTGAAACCGGTAGAGTAAGTTCAATTATTACTGCTGATGAAGCCACCAATTGGCAACGAAAAAAACTGATGAACCTTCGGGGAAATGTGGTCATTCAAGATTTGAGAGATGGAAAAACAACCTACACCGAGGATTTTTGGTGGGATCAAGATAAAGGCGAAATTTATTCGAATGTGGCGGTGAGGCAGGTTGGCAGAGATGGTATGATACAACGAGGAACAGGTTTTCGATCGGATGAACAGATGAATAATTTTGTGATTTTCAATCCTCGTTTTACAATGAATTTGTAATGGATTTACTGCTGATTATTAGTATTGTATTAGTGCTTTCCGCCTTTTTTTCAGGTATTGAAATCGCTTTCGTGAGTGCGAATAAATTGAAAATTGAAGTCGATAAATCGAATCATGTTTTTTCGGCAAAACTATTGTCGCATTTTGCAAAAATGCCGTCGAAATTCATTATTTTCGTACTTCTCGGAAACAATATCACGTTGGTGATTTATGGTATTTATGCTGCCAAACTTTTGGATCCATGGATTGATCTGTGGCTTCCGCAGGCTTTGAACACGCAGTCGGTTTTATTGATTATTCAAACGATTATCGCAACAGCAGTGGTTTTGGTGTTTGCCGAATTTTTGCCCAAGACGTTGTTTCGCATCAATTCGAATCGAACATTATCTGTTTTTTCGATTCCGATTATGTTGATTTATATCTTGCTTTATCCGGCGGTTTACGTGTTTATGGGACTTAGCAATTGGCTACTCAAGAAATTTTTTAAGCAAAAACCGGAAGAAAAAAAAATCACATTTTCGCCGATTGATGTGGATTATTATATTCAAGAATTCAGTAATGTTCCGAAAGAGGAAAACGAGATTAGTCAAGAGATTCAGATGGTGCAAAATGTGATGGATTTACAATATGCCAAGGTTCGCGAATCGATGGTTCCCCGTAAGGAAATCGTGGCTATTGATGTGAATTCATCGCTTACGGAATTGCAGCAAAAATTCACGGAAACGGGCTTTTCGAGAATTTTGATTTTCAAAAATTCTGTAGATGAAATTATCGGTTATGTTCATGCGTTTGATTTGTTCAAAAATCCGAAAACGATTCGCGATATTTTGCGAAAAGTAGAGATGGTTCCCGAAACGATGTTGGGCAATAAATTGATGAAAAACATGATTGATAAAAAACGCAATATCACGGTGGTTGTAGATGAATTTGGCGGCACATCGGGTGTGATAACTTTGGAAGATTTAACGGAGGAAATTTTTGGTGAAATAGAGGATGAGTTTGATGTAGATGATTCGCTTGAACGCAAGATTGACGACAAGCGTTATATGTTTTCGGCACGTTTGGAAATTGATCATTTGAATCTGGAATTTGACTTGAAATTGCCTGAATCCGACGAATATGAAACCCTTGCAGGACTAATCACACATTATCACGAAAACATTCCGCAAAAAGGCGAGGAGATTAAAATTGCAGACCGATTTTTATTTCGTATTTTGCAAGCCACCGATGCCAAAATAGAGAAAGTCATGTTGACGATTGTAGAGGAATAAAATTATTTACACATGAAATTAACCGCAAAAACCATGAAAGGATTGGAGCCCGTTTTGGCTAAGGAATTAGCCGATTTGGGTGCAACCAACATTGAAATAGGCAATCGTGCCGTGCTGTTCGAAGGGGATCAAAAAATTCTGTATCGTGCTAATTACGAATGTCGTACGGCGTTAGCAATTTTGAAACCTTTGGCGGATTTTCAAATTCGCACGCAAGAGGATTTATACGATAAGATTGTGAGTATGGCATGGGAAAAACAGTTTTGTGTCGACACGAAAATTTTGGTAGATGCGTTTTGCATTGATTCTGTTTTCACACACACCAAATTTGTTTCACAACGTGCGAAAGACGGTATTGTCGACCATTTCCGGAGATTGTTTCACAAACGACCGTTCGTAGATTTTGAAAATCCTGACGTCAGAATAGATGTATATTTGTACAAAAATCGTTGTGTGATTTCGTTGAACAGTTCGGGTGAATCGTTGCATCGCAGAAATTATCGCATTCAAGCGAATCAAGCCCCCATCAACGAAGTGCTGGCAGCCGGCATGATTGCGTTGAGCGAGTGGGACGCCAAAACAAATTTTTACGATCCCATGTGCGGTTCGGGAACATTGTTGATTGAAGCGGCGATGAAAGCCTGCAATATGCCGGCACAATTTTATCGAAAAAAATTCGCATTTCAACATTGGAATGATTTTGACACGATGCTCTGGAAACAAGTACAGGAGGAGGCTGTAGCGAATATCGGCGATCCTGAATGTGAAATTTTCGGTTCGGATATTTCTGAGGAAAATTTGTATATTGCCGAACAAAATATCAAACAATCTCGTTTGCACAAAGACATTGACATTCGTTTGGGTGATTTTTTGAAATTAGATCCGCCGGTTGATGTTTCGACAGGCTCTGCAATCACCGGAACGATTATCACGAATCCGCCGTATGGCGTGCGTTTGAATGTTGATGACCTGATTGAAATGTATAAAGGTATTGGCGACAAACTCAAACAAGATTACAAAAATTGGACAGCGTGGTTTATCAGTTCGGATGCGGATGCGATGAAAAATTTCGGGTTACATCCGTCGAAAAAAATCGAATTGTACAACGGTGCGTTAGTGTGTAAGTTTCAGAAGTTTGAAATGTATGAAGGTTCTAAGAAAAAATCAAAAAATGCAGAATAAATTTGTTTATTTCAGATATTTTTCGTATCTTTGCACTCCAATTTTGGAAAACAACAAAAAATAAAACATTATGCCGGTAAGAATCAGACTACAAAGACACGGTAAGAAAGGTCAACCTTTCTACCACATTGTCGTAGCGGATGGTCGTGCACCACGAGACGGAAGATTTATCGAAAAGCTCGGCACGTACAACCCTATGACTAATCCTGCAACCGTTTTGGTTGACGTGGATCAAGCCGTTAAATGGATGCGCAACGGAGCACAACCATCTGACACAGTAAAAACGCTGCTTTCGCACAAAGGTGCTATGCTCAAACATCACTTGTTGAAGGGTGTTGACAAAGGTGCATTGACCGTTGAACAAGCTGAAGCGAAATTTGAAACATGGGTTGCAGAAAAAGAAAGTAAAATCAATGCGGCTGTGGTTGCGGGCAAAAACGCTGCTCGTGATGCTGCAAAAAAACGCTTAGAGGCTGAGGAGAAAGTAAACGAAGCCAAAGCCAAAGCCGTTGAAAAGAAAAAACTTGCTGCTAAAAAAGCAAGCGAACCTGTTGCAGAGGAAGTTCCGGCAGAGGAAACTGCTACAACTGAGGAAACTCCGGTTGTTGAGGAAGCACCTGCTACTGAGGAAACTCCGGTTGTTGAAGAAACACCTGCTGCTGAGGAAACTCCGGTTGTTGAGGAAGCACCTGCTACTGAGGAAACTCCGGTTGTTGAAGAAACACCTGCTGCTGAGGAAACTCCGGTTGTTGAGGAAACACCTGCGGCAGAGGAGACTCCGGTTGTTGAGGAGACACCTGCAACAGAGGAAACTCCCGCAGAATAATTTTTGCAAAATTCTTGTAAGGGCGAACCGATGCGTTCGCTCTTTTTTTTTACGTCAAATAAAAATCAATCAATCCTTCCGGTGCATGTGTAGTCATACTGCGGGTTTCACGATTCACGTCCACAATAAACTCGTCGATAATCGGAATTAAAATTTCTTTTCCGTTCGGATGTTTGATTTGAAAAATCGGTTGAGGTCCGTTATCCATGATGTTTTCAAGTGTTCCGAGTTCGCCGTGATTAGCATCTTTCATCGAAAAACCAATTACTTCGTGAAAATAAAATTTATGACCGTCTAATTTCGGCAAAGCCGCTAATGGCAAGTATAATTTCGCACCGATCAAGGATTGCACATTGTCGGTGTTCACATCTTGAAACTGCACCACAGCGTGATTATTTTTTAGTCGAATGGTTTGGATAAAGTAGGGGATGAGTTGCCCTTTCAATTCTACGAAAACAGCATCTAATTTCGCATAATTTTTAGGTTCGTCCACATCAAGAAAAATATCCACTTCGCCTTTATAGCCGAAAGGTTTAGTGATTTTTCCGAGATAAAAACAGTCGGTAATGTTCATTGGTTTTTTGGTCTAAAATTTTTTTGCAAAGATACGAAATTTTTTGAATTTTTCTTAATACTTTTTTTTATTACTTTTTTGTGCCCAAAAAAGTAACCAAAAAAGGCTTTCAGGAAAAATATGATCTCCGCCTGCGGCTCCGACTTTTTCCTGCGGTTTGGTATTCGGTCGCTTTGCGACCTCATGGTTTTTTACGCTTCGCCTCTTGCCGTCATGTCGACCGGAGCCACCATTCCCGTCATGTCGAGCGTAGCCACGAAGTGGCGAAGTCGAGACATCCCCCTGCTATTGACCGTTCCGAATTTGTATGGGCGAGGCATGCCTCGCCCCTACACTTCACACTTCACGGATTTGCATATTCCAAAAAAAATTTGTATCTTTGCAAAAAATCTAACACATCGCCTATGAAAAAACCGCGTAGTTAAGTACGCAAAAAAACATACTGAAAAGCGTTTTAGCTTATATTCGTGTACTTGAATCTTCGACAAATTCAAAAATCTAACGAGAGTAAAGGCAGTAACGCTCGCACAATTAAGTGTGGGCTTTACTCAATTATCCGTTAGATTAGGCCGTCGAAGACCTCAAGTGCAGATAAACAAAGTTTTGTCCGCACTTTTTTTATTGCCCTAAATCATAAATCATAAATCATAAACCATAAATAACAAAACAATCATGAAAAAAACAATTTTTATCTCAATCCTTATCGCAGCTTTTGCGACCCAAAGTTTTGCTCATTGTCCTATTCCTCAGTGGTGCCCATCAGCACCC
>WRKV01000009.1:32736-34628 GCA_009777915.1 Bacteroidales bacterium
CTTGAAACTGCACCACAGCGTGATTATTTTTTAGTCGAATGGTTTGGATAAAGTAGGGGATGAGTTGCCCTTTCAATTCTACGAAAACAGCATCTAATTTCGCATAATTTTTAGGTTCGTCCACATCGAGAAAAATATCCACTTCGCCTTTGTAGCCGAAAGGTTTAGTGATTTTTCCGAGATAAAAACAGTCGGTAATGTTCATTGGTTTTTGGTCTAAAATTTTTTTGCAAAGATACGAAATTTTTTGAACTTTTCCTAATACTTTTTTTGAGCCGCTGGCGCGGACTTGTAGTCCGTGCCTATATAGCCTTTTTCTTAATACTTTTTTTGGGAGCAAAATTTTTTTTATTACTTTTTTGAGCCCAAAAAAGTAACCAAAAAAGGCTTGCAGGAAAAATATGATCTCCGCCTGCGGCTCCGACTTTTTCCTGCGGTTTGGTATTCGCTACGCTCATAATTTTTTACGCTGCCCCCTACTATTCACTATTCACTATTCACTATTCACTATCGGGCGAGGCATGCCTCGCCCCTACAAATCCCCTACCGCATTTCATTTGGACGATTAAATATCTTGCTTTCACTCCCACGTTGTTGTGGGTATGCGTAACATGGAACGGTATTGCTGACCTTTCTTTTTTGTGGTTTTGCTGCCCGGACTTTTGCACTGCGTTGTCGTGGGGTGAACGGACTTTCTGGGCGGAGATCAAGGTGGAGCCCGACGTTGGCGGAGAAGAGGTGGGCGGGGCGGCTGTAATCTTTAAATATGTCAGTATTGCCATAGCTTTCATCGTTATTTAACCTATAGTTATAACCAGCATTTGCAAACAAACTTAAGGATTTTCCTATTTTCCTCTCATATTCTAAATGCAGTTCCGGACCATATATTCCACTAAGGCCTAATTTTATATTAGGCCATTGTGGAATATATGGTCCAGAAGTAATTCTAGAATATGAGATCAAAGGAATCGTTATATTAGAAGAGTTTTTAAATCCCGCTCCTATGTAAAGGCTTAACTTAACTGCATCAGATAGTTTTTGTTCACGCAAGTATCCTACAGAAACACCTAAATTTGTATATTTTTTATTACCTATTCCATCAAGTTGAGCCTTAGCTTTTAGCTTATTTTTGTTGCCTATTTCAACTCCTGTAGATAAAGAGATAGTTGATTGTGGAATTTCACCGCCAAAACTATAAAATTCGTTAAGATCGTTACCATGCACATAAAAACCCGCCGGCTTCGGCCTTACCGCTACCCCCACCGCACCGAACAAATCAACTTTGCCTAATTTAGCAGTTGCTTTGAACTCCGGTGTTAAAGTAAATTCCGAAGCGGGTGCTTTTTTTAAATTTGCCAACCATTCTTCTCGCGTTGGCCCCTCCACTACTTCCTGCCCCTTTACCCCCGGCCCCGCCGCCAAAATTGTGGCAATTGTAAGCATTTTTACATAATTTTTTAGTGTTTTCATAGTGATTTTTTTAGTTACAGTTTTCTGAAAATTGACAATAAAAAAAACGGACTTAACAAATCCGTTTCAGAGGTTTTCAACGACCCATAACTACAAATAAGTCCAGCCCGCTTTGCAGGCGTTTACTCATCTTGTAGTTATAGGAAAGTGTTGAAATTTCTGAAACAAGAATAGCAACCGCTATATTTTACTGATATTTTCGTTTATTTCATGGTTTTGGTTTTTTTGTTTGAATTATTATGGTGCTGAAATTAAATTTTCAATTACAGAGATGAATTGTTCTGCGGGTTCAATCCTCGGCAGTACGTGTTTTGCCTCAATAGTAACCCATTCATCGTAATCACCTGCTTGGCGAAGTTCAAAAAGGTTGCCGTAGAACTTCCCTTGTTCTTTACTGATGAGCCCTTTGGATACAAAATGTA
>WRKV01000010.1 GCA_009777915.1 Bacteroidales bacterium
ATATAGAGGTGATTGCTGCAGCGTTGAAAAACGTTTACGACCGCAGAAATTCAATTACCAAAGGTTTCAAAATCGTGAAAGAACAGCCGATTATGCGCCATTTCACGGTAGATTTGGAACGGGTGAACTAAAATTTTCATAGTTTTTTTTACGCTACGCCCGTCATGTCGAGCGGAGCTACCATTCCCGTCATGTCGAGCGGAGCGAAGCGAAGTCGAGACATCCCCTTGCTATCATTAGTCTATTTTTCTTAATACTTTTTTTGCTCCCAAAAAAAGTATTCAAAAAAACTCTTTGCAGGAAATATGTCGCCGCTACGCTCTGACATTTCCTGCGATAACGTATTCGCTTCGCTCATGGTTTTTTACGCTTCGCCAAATCGCATTCATAAATCATAAATCATAAATGCATCGCTCCCACTAATCACTAATCACTATTCACTACGGCACATCCCTCACACACCGCAGGGCGAACCCGCTATTCCTAAGGCCGTTGAGCCGAGGCTGCACGTTGGACGCAGTCAGGGACATGAAGAACGCACGCATGCCGAAAGACAGAAACTGGCTGGAGGACCAATAGTACGAACCCACACTCGTCAGATCGTTCGAGAACGCAGTAAAGCGGGATCCACCCCAGGTTCCGCCGTTGTTCACGGCGGCGTTACCGTCGCCGGAAGCTCCGAGGTACCACTCTATCTGAGCTTCTATCGTCTTATCACTACTCGGAACCGAAGCAGGATCAGCATCACCCGTACCACCTGCCCAACGGTTATATCCCGTACCTCCCAAAGCAATATCCAAGTTGATAAAATCCTGACAAGTCGGAACCCGCCAAGGCGGAGGGCAAAGCGTGGCAGCATAACGCATCACAAAACACCATGTAAAGTAGTCACCATTGAAACCATTGGTAGGTCCACAACAGTCACTCATAGCATTGGTAACGTCCGTCCCCCAAGTGGATCGTGCGTTACAGGTGCTCGTTCTTACATTGCCCGACCAAACTTGCATAATCCCGTTGCCGGAAATAGGCCATGTTTGGGTTTCGATGTTGGCATTACCGCTCCAAGTAATTGTTCCCGGAGCCGTCACACGCACGTCAGTTCCCGATGTTGCACATCCATCGGCACCAACCCAAGGTGTGCAAGCGGGCACAACAATATGCTTTCCACTGGTGTTAGTTGTTGTAACCGTTCTGCCACAACGATCTGTTGCCACAGCGTAGTAGTACACACCTGTTGTGTTTACAACATCACTCGGAGGTACAAAAGTGTTGCCTGTGGCACCACTCACGGCTGTTCCGCTTGCTCCGGCTGCACTGCTCGGTGTTGTGCTCGAATACCATTGTATGGTGATCGGTTGCATGCCTATGGGCTCATCTGTGAGCGTGAGCGTTGAGGGAAAAGGTATGTTTTGTGGCGTAGCTTGGTCGCTTGTAGGTGTAACCGTGCCGATGATGGGCGGTCCTGCCACGGTGATGCTACCATGTAGCAGTTCCACGCCACAGGTATTACTCACAGTATAGTGATGGGTGCCTGCAACTGTCGGTGCTCCTTTGATAGAAACAGGTGCCGAATGCTCCCGATTCTCGGGCGGACCCGAAACCGTGATGCCATCAGGCGTGTTGATAGACGCGAAACGCGTGCCATCCGTCCACCAGTTGATAATAAGAGTTTGTCCGATGACCGAAGGAAATTCGATCTCCTCTATCTGCTCGCCGGGGCAAAGAGTTTGATGCAAGGGTGCGTCAGGACACCATTGAGGAATTGGACAATGAGCAAAACTTTTGGTCGCAAAAGCTGCGATAAGGATTGAGATAAAGATTGTTTTTTTCATGGTTATTTATGATTTATGGTTTATGATTTATGATTTAGGGCAATAAAAAAAACGGACTTACTCATCCGTTTCAGAGGTTTTCGACGACCCATACAATCAAATTAAAGCAAGCCCGCTTTCGCAGGCGTTGCACTTATCCTTGATTGTATAGAAAGTGTCGAAATTTCTGAAACAAGAATTAGCAATCGCTATTTTTTATATTTTCGTTTATTTCATGGTTTGGTTTTCGATTAAAATGTTTTGCAAAGATACGAAAAAAAATCAACTTAACAAAATTCGGAAAATTCGTCATTAAAGTATGAGCGAAAACGATTGGTTCTGCGACACTTTGTCTTGATTTTGGTTTGGCACGGTTTTTGTGGTAGTAATAATAGAATATAAATACACAAAAATTATGACTACGCAAAATATGAATCAACAAAATCAAGGTAAGGCGTTGGCAAAATACGCCAAAAACTTGAATCAGCTGGCACAAAGCGGCAAGTTGGATCCTGTGATTGGTCGCGATGATGAGATCCGCCGTGTGTTGCAAATTCTTTCGCGACGAACCAAAAATAACCCTATCTTAATTGGAGAACCGGGTGTTGGGAAAACTGCCATAGCAGAGGGTTTGGCACATCGCATCATCAGCGGAGATATTCCCGAGGATCTGAAAACCAAACAGATTTTTTCGCTGGATATGGGTGCGTTGGTTGCCGGTGCAATGTACAAAGGTGAGTTTGAAGAACGCTTGAAAAACGTGATCAAAGAAGTGATCGAGTCCGATGGCGAATACATTTTGTTTATCGATGAAATTCATACACTCGTTGGTGCAGGCGGAAGTGGCGAGGGTGCGATGGATGCCGCCAACATTCTCAAACCGGCTTTGGCACGCGGAGAACTTAGAGCCATCGGTGCTACAACGCTCAAAGAATATCAAAGATATTTTGAAAAAGATAAAGCTCTCGAACGTCGGTTTCAAATTGTGATGATTAATGAACCCGATTTCGACGACACCGTTTCTATTCTTCGCGGCTTGAAAGAGCGTTACGAAGTGCATCACCAAGTGCGTATTCGCGATGAGGCGATTATCGCGGCAGTCGAGCTTTCCACGCGTTATATCACAGACCGTTTTTTACCGGATAAAGCGATTGATTTGATTGACGAAGCATCTGCAAAATTGCGTTTGGAAATAAATTCCGTGCCTGAAAAATTAGACGAAATCGAACGGCGAATTCGTCAGTTGGAAATTGAGCGAGAGGCTATCAAACGTGAAAAAGATGATACCAAACTGAACAATTTGGCAGATGAAATTGCACAATTATCTTTGGATAGAGATGCAATGAAAACCAAGTGGCAAGCGGAAAAAAAGATTGTAGATGAAATTCAACGTAACGTAAAAAATATCGAAATTTACAAATTTGAAGCCGATAAAGCCGAGCGTACCGGCGATTACGGAAAGGTTGCCGAGCTGCGTTACGGAAAAATCAAAGAGGCTGAAATTGAACTTGAAATTGCGAAAAAACAACTCTCGGAAACCGAGTCTCCTCTCATCAAGGAAGACATCGGAAGCGAGGAAATAGCCGACGTTGTAGCCCGTTGGACGGGCATTCCCGTGAGCCGAATGTTGCAAAGCGAACGTGAAAAATTGTTGCATCTTGAAGATGAATTGCACAAACGTGTGGTTGGTCAAAACGAGGCTATCTCTGCAATTTCAGACGCTATTCGCAGAAGTCGTGCAGGCTTGAGCGATGTAAAACGTCCTGTGGGCTCGTTCATTTTTATGGGTACCACAGGTGTCGGAAAGACTGAATTGGCAAAGGCTTTAGCGGAGTATCTGTTTAACGATGAGAATGCGTTGGTGCGAATCGACATGTCGGAATATCAGGAACAACACACGGTTTCGCGTTTGATTGGTGCTCCTCCGGGATATGTTGGCTATGATGAAAGCGGACAATTGACCGAAGCGGTTCGTCGCCGTCCCTACTCTGTCGTGCTTTTGGACGAAATCGAAAAAGCACATCACGATGTTTACAACATTTTATTGCAAGTGTTGGACGATGGCAGATTGACTGATAACAAAGGGCGTGTAGCGGATTTCAAAAACACGATTATCATTATGACATCGAATATCGGATCGCTTTTAATTCAAGAAAATTACGATCAAATGAGAGAGGGTGAAGATGAAAAAACGTTTGAAAAAACGCAATCTGAAGTCCTCGAATTGCTACGCCAAACCATTCGTCCGGAGTTTTTGAATCGCATTGATGAAGTGATTATGTTTCGTCCGATTAGTCGAAATGAAATCAAAGAAATTATTAAAATTCAACTGACACATTTAGACAAATTGTTGGACAAACAAAACATTGTTTTGGAATCAAGTTCTATCGCTTTGGATTATCTCGCAAAAATTGGTTACGACCCGCAATACGGTGCCAGACCGCTGAAACGCATTATTCAAAAACGCATTATGAACGCACTTTCCAAAGAATTGTTAGCCGGAAAAATTCAACCAAATTCCACCGTGAAAATGGATGTGTTCGACGATGAATTTGTGTTTTTTTAGATTTTGTAAGGGCGTTGCACACAACGCCTTTTTTTAATTACAACTTTCTATCGCCAAGCCACCTTCGCTGGTTTCCTTGTAAAGACTGGGCAAATCGTGACCGGTTTCTTTCATGACACGAACGACTTTGTCAAAACTTACCAAATGTTGTCCGTCCGACATGAGTGCGTACATATTGCAATCAAACGCACGTGTAGCCGCAAACGCACAACGTTCGATACACGGAACCTGTACCAATCCACGCACGGGGTCGCATGTAGAGCCTAAGTGATGTTCCAATCCCATTTCCGCAGCATATTCGATTTGAAAAATACTACCGCCGAAAATCTGATTTGCCGCACCGGCAGCCATCGAGCACGCAACGCCGATTTCACCTTGACAACCCACTTCCGCACCGGAAATTGATGCGTTTTCCTTAACGATATTTCCTATCAATCCTGCTGTGGCTAAGGCTTTCAGAATGTTTTTGTCGGTATGTCCATGGGCTTTGTGAGCATGATAAAGTATGGCAGGTAAAACGCCGGCAGAGCCGCAAGTCGGTGCTGTTACGACTTTCCCGCAAGATGCATTTTCTTCTGCGGTTGCTAATGCGTAGGCAAATGCCATGGCTCGTCCGCGTAACGAATCTTTGTAAGCCAATGCTTTTGCGTAGTACGACGCTGCTTTCCGTTGCAATCCCAAACCTCCGGGCAACACACCATCTTGCTCCAAACCTTGTTCAACTGTGGTCCTCATTACATCCCAAACATCTCTCAAATAGTCCCAAAAATCGGGTTGTTCGTGCATTTCAACATATTCCCAATACGTACGTCCGGTTTCGCGACACCAATCCAAAATATCTTTCATTTTGGTGTGCGGATAAATGTTTTCTTTTTCGGTTGGTTGAGAATTATCGTCCACGATTTCTCCGCCACCAATACTGTAAACCAACCATGTTCCCAAAATCAAACCATCACCATTCAAAGCCTCGAAAAACAAGGCATTCGGATGACGTTCCTTGAATTCGGAACTCCATAAAATTTCGGTTTTTTCTTGACCTAAAATACCGTAAATCGCCACATCGGTTAAGTGCCCTTTGCCGGTCAAACTAAGACTTCCAAAAAGCGTAACCCGAAATTTTTCTGCATTCGAATACTTTGCCTTAAAAATTGTTGCAGCACGCGAAGGTCCCATAGTATGGCTGCTCGAAGGACCATTTCCGATTTTGTATAACTTTGTGATACTTTCCATTTTTTTTTGTATCTTTGTAAAAATTTTATGTGACAAAATTACAAAAAAAATGACAGAAAAGCAAATTTTTTCCGATGAATATTTTATGAATGAGGCATTGAAAGAGGCTCAAAAAGCCGCCGCCTTAGATGAAGTGCCGGTTGGTGCAATCATGGTGTGTAAAAACAAAATTATTGCGAGAGCACATAATCTGACCGAACGTTTGAATGATGTTACCGCTCATGCGGAAATGCAAGTGTTTACAATGGCTTCGAATTATATTGGTGGAAAATACTTAGATGCATGTACGTTGTATGTAACGCTCGAACCTTGCGTCATGTGTGCCGGTGCAGCATTTTGGACACAATTGGGAAAATTGGTTTATGGAGCTTCAGATACCAAACGTGGCTATTCTCGTGTAACCTCGTCCGTTTTACATCCCAAAACTGTTGTTGTTTCAGGAGTTTTGGAAGAACCTTGCGGCAAGATTGTTTCGGATTTTTTCAAAAATAAGAGATAACCAATAGAATTTAAAACTTACACCAACCTTAATTTTGCAAATTTCGTGAGTAACGTTTTTTCGCCTGCAGAATCGAAAAGGACAACGATTTTTTCGCCGTTTTGTTCAACGGATTTGATGATACCTTCGCCGAATTTTTCGTGGAAAACTTTTTTGTTTTCCTGATAATCGCTTGTTGAGATATTGGATGGAGTTGGTGTGTATTTCGCTTCTGTCATCGACATCAAACCTTTCGTTTTGGGGTTCGTTGATGAGGGTGTATACACACCCCTACGTTCGCTGTCGCCATCAAGTTTTCGGAAATTAGAACCCAGAAATTGTTTGGGCTTGTTGTAAGTTTGATAGGCTTCGGCACGTTCGAAAAGGCTTGTTTTTTCGAGCACTTCAACGTTATCCAAATACCTCGAATCAATTTCTTCCAAAAAACGACTGGGCTCACAAAACGTGTATTGTCCCCAAATAAAGCGGTTTTCAGCGAATGACAAAAACAATTTTTTCTCGGCGCGAGTAACGGCAACATAAAACAATCGACGTTCTTCTTCGAGTTCGTTTCGCGTATTCAAAGACATCGATGACGGGAACAAATTTTCTTCCATACCGACCACGAAAACACAAGGAAATTCAAGCCCTTTCGCAGCATGAATCGTCATCAACGAAACTTTATTTTTGTCGTCATCTTTATCCATATCGGCGTCTGTAATGAGGGCAACATCCGACATAAATTCATCGATGGTTCGGAACTCGTTGTTCACAAACGAAATTTCGCCGGTTTCCTCGTCCACAATTTGTTGTTCGGTAAGTGTGAAATCTTTTACAGCATTCAAAAGTTCGCTCACATTTCGCAAACGCATTTCCGCCTCGAGCGTGTCTTCCTCGTCCAGAGCGGATTTGATGCCTGATGCCAACCAAATTTGTGTAGCCATTTCGCAGGCTTCGGTGGTTTTGATTTGAACGTTTAACGCTTTAATTTTTGTTGCAAAATTTTCTAATCTCAACCGTATTCCGCTGTTGATTTGTGACTGCAGAGACGGATAAAAATCCGTTTCTATATTCGAAATAATTTCCCAAATTGAAACGCCGTATTCATCTGCTAAAACTCGCAAACGTTCAATCGTGGTTTGTCCGATTCCACGTGCAGGATAGTTGATGATTCGCAACAATGCCTCTTGGTCGTTGGGATTAACCGCCAATCGAAAATACGCCAAAACATCTTTAATTTCCTTACGTTGATAGAAACTTTGTCCGCCGTAAATACGATACGGGATATTCATTTGTCGCAAGGCATCTTCGATCGAACGCGATTGATTATTGGTTCTGTAAAGCACTGCAAAGTCGCTATTTTTCCAATGGTCATTTGTAATAATATCGTAGATTTGGCGGGCCACCAACATACCTTCGGCTTTGTCGGTATCACATTTTGAAAGATGAATTTTTTCACCTTCCATATTTTCAGTCCAAATTTCTTTTCGAATTTGATCCCGATTCTTTGAAATCACAGAATTTGCACCGCCTACAATGGTTTTCGTAGAGCGATAATTTTGCTCCAATTTGAACGTTTGGAATGTCGGATAATCGGATTTGAAATTCAAGATATTTTGAATATTCGCACCACGAAAAGCGTAAATACTTTGTGCGTCATCTCCGACAACACAGATGTTTTGATGTGCTGCCGCCAATTTTTTCACAATCAGATATTGTGCATAATTCGTATCTTGATATTCGTCCACCAAAATATATTTGAATCGCCGTTGATACTTCGTCAAAACCTCCGGAAAATCTCGTAAAAGCAGATTCATATTAAACAATAAATCATCGAAATCCATTGCCGACGAACGTTTCAATCGTTCGTTGTAAATCGTGTAAATCTCGCCAATCATGGGCTTTTTAGCGGCTGCATCTTGTGCACGAATTTCCACATTTTGCAAATAATCTTCGGGCGAAAGCAAACTGCTTTTTGCACTTGAAATACGGTTCAACACTTGACTTGCCGGATAGGTTTTCGGATCTAAATTTTGTTCTTTAACGATTGCTCTAATCAAACTTTTGCAATCATCGGTATCGTAAATTGTAAAATCTTTCGGATAGCCCAAACGTTCGCCATCCACACGCAAAACACGTGCAAAAATCGAGTGAAACGTACCCATCCAAACACTTTTGGCTTCCGGTCCGATGAGAGTCGAGATTCGATTTTTCATTTCACGAGCGGCTTTATTGGTAAAGGTTAACGCTAAGATATTAAACGGATCAACACGTTGTTGCAGTAGGTTCGCAATGCGATACGTCAGCGTGCGTGTTTTACCCGAGCCTGCACCGGCAATAATCATCAACGGTCCGTTGGTATGTGCAGCGGCTTGGGCTTGTTCAGGATTTAATTGAGACAGAATATCGGACATAAGAAAAAATTCAGTTGCAAAGGTACGATTTTTTTTGTACTTTTGCAAAAACATTTAACACTTAGCCAAGAAAAAATGTTTGTTTTCGTCGCTGGCGCGGACTTGTAGTCCGTGCCGACAAAATTGATTATTCATCTAACATCAACTTTTTTTGAGATTTCAGTTTTTTAAGTTGTTCCTGCTGAACTTCTTGAATGCTTTTGTTGGGAGTAGGTTGGTCTTCCGGTAGCACCCCGTCAACTCTTACGATGGTTTGCCTTACTTCGTGGCCAACTTGATAATGTGCCGTAGTGGTAGCATCCATGCCTTGTATCTGCTCTTTTTTGATTTTCTCATCGGCAAGCGATATGCGGAATAGATTGGCAATAAGTTCCTGACTGTTCATGTAGTCGAGAATTTTCTGTTTGGGAGTAAGTCTCTTTCGGTCGTGAATATCGTCTACCGTTTCGCCATTGTAAAGCCCCATATAGCCCGCATTTTGGAATTGTGCAAATTGCTCGTCTGTGATAATCCCTGCATTGTGGGCGGTTTCGGCAAGCATTTGGTTCCATTGCTTGATATCACCACGAACAACGAGCCGTTTGTTATCCTCGTCCAATTGGTTGAAATAATCGGCAACTTCCTGTCGGCGGGTTTGGATAGCAAAATAGGTTTGCCCAAGGGCAATAATTTCCTTACGGGGATCGCCGTTCTGCACAATCAGATAGCAGGCATATCGGGAAAGCTTGTAGTCGATAATGGACTTGATTTTGGTTTTGCTGACCTCAGCAAAACCAAAATTAGACTGCTTAAATGGCTTTTCTGTCGTTTCTTTGGTTTTCCTGACGTCAGGAAAACCAAAATTAGGGTGCTCAGATGGCGTTTTTTTGGTTTTGCTGACCTCAGCAAAACCAAAATTAGACTGCTTAGATGGCATTTCCACCGTTTTTTTGGTCTCAACAAAATGGTCGGACACATTGAGCCCGCTATTTTGGCAGGCAAGCATTGCTCGGTCGATTACTTTTGAAAAATTTTCCCATTTGGCATATTCCAATGCCGATGCGAGTTCACGAGCAAACCAATACTCGTTGTTGGTTTCGTCCGTATGTTTGATTTGCTCAAACCCTTGGTATTCCTTAGCAATTAGATTACTCATACTGATTTATGGTTATTTGATTAGGTTATCTGAATTATATGATTAAATTTGTCGCAAAGTTACAACAAATTTTGGGAATAAAAAAGTTAAAAAGTGTTAAAAAGTGTTAAAATTTGTTAAAATTTCAAAAAAAATCTGTTATCCGTTTTTTTTAGTGAATAACCGTGAGGGCGACGCAATGCATTACGTCGCCACAACACTTGTTCATCGCAAAATTTACCGTAATACTTCAATAACCCCTTGTTTCCCGGCAGGACGAAAACCCAATTCCAAAAGATTGTCGTAGGTGTCTTCCCACAGCAAATTCAAGTCGGTCGGAGCGTGTGCATCGCTGGAAATGGTGACGGGAATGCTTAGGTTTTTCAGGCGTTTCAGAATATCGACCGACGGAAAATAATCACTGTGCCGTTGTTTGTAAATGCCTCTGGTATTGACTTCAACAATCACATTTTTTTCTTTAATTAAAGCAATAGTTTCGTTCACTAAATCGTTGTACCATGTTTCATGTTCTTGAAAAAATCGACCTTTGTTATTCATTTTGATTTTATCGAAATGCCCAATGATATCAAGACTTTCATTCTCTATCATCAAATTGGTTTGATGATAAAATGCTTTCGCTGCTTGACGAATATCGCCATTAAAAAATTTATAAAAACCATCGTCATAATGCGAGATATCCGGACCGTCCGTAAACCATAAATCTTTTGCTGTTTTCACAGGTGTTCGACCAACAACCAAATGCACGGAACCCAAGATAAAATCAAAGTTCCAGCGTTCGGCAACGTTTTTCATCAGACGTGTAACATCAGGAATATAATCAAATTCAAAACCGTACAAAATCTCAATTTGCCCGTCAAATTCACGTTTTAAGGCAATCATATCCTCAACATATTTCGGAACATCGGCATGATTAATGCTAAATCCATTGTCGTCTGTAATCGGCGAATGGCTTGTAAATCCAATGGATTGGAAGTTATGTTTTATGGCTTCGAGCACATAATCACGTGTAGGTGACGAGCCGTCGCAGTAGTCGCAGTGCGTGTGGTAGTTTGTTTTTTTTATGACGCTCATGTTTATGATTTACTATTTACTATTTACTATTCACTATTCACTAATCACTATTCACTATCTTAAAACGTAGTTAATTCTTCAAATAATTCAATGGCGACGCGGTCTGTGAGCGATGCCATAAAATCTACAATCGCTTGAATATAATCGTCGCGTTTGGTTAAATCGTACAAAATTTCGTTTTGAAATTTGCTGTCTTTTTCCCAACGCATTTGCAAGGTATAATACTTCAACCAGCGTGAAAATGCGATGGATAATTTCGGGTAAACATTTTTTGTTTGGTCAATATTTTCAATGGTTTCGACACCGTCATACAGTTCTGCTAACGTCTCGTAAATGGTGTTGAGAATGAGTTCGGCATACTTCACATAATTGTTCAAACGCCTGTGTTTGTAGATGTAATCGTAATTAAAATCTTTAACCGCATTCATTAAATACACCAATTCGTCAGACAATTTTATGCCCTCTTCAGGCGAACTGTGTTCACATAAATCCACCACAAAATTGTGCATTAACGTTGTATTGTTGAGATGCTTAATCTTTGTATGTCCAAGTATATCGCGGAATTCGGAGAGTTGCTCATCGTTTAGGATATTCATGCGCAAAGCATCTTCAATGTCTCGTCCGAGATACGAAATTTTGTCGGAAATCTTGACCACACAGCCTTCCCATGTGTACGGCGATAAACTTCCGGGTCGAACAATTTCGTTCAAATCAATGTTTTCATTTCTCGGAATAATCGAATGTTCATCAACCTCGCCGCAATGCGAAACAATCCCGTCTCGCACGGCATACGTGAGATTCAAGTTTAGAAGTTTGGCGTCCGAATTTTCCAAAAGTTCGATTTTATCAATCACACGCAACGAATTTTTTTCGTGCCAAAAAGTTTGATTGCCCAATTGTTTCAAAATTCGTTCGCCGGAATGCCCAAAAGGTGCGTGTCCCAAGTCGTGACCAATGGCGATGGCATTAGTCAATTCGGTATTCAAACCAAGTTCTTTGGAAATCGTGTAACTCACGGCTGTTACATGATTCACGTGTTCGATACGTGTGCAAATCGTTTCATCTTTCGGACTAAAAAACACTTGCGTTTTGTGTTTCAATCGGCGATATGCCGTGCAATGCAAAATACGATTGTAATCTCGTGTGAAATCCGTGCGAATTTCGCCGGGTTTATCCTCGATTGGAATCTGTCGCAAAATGGATTCTTCCCATTTTGGATTACCTTTTTTGATTGCTACGTTTTCGAATTTTTTCATCCGCCTGCTTTCTTAAATTTATAATTTAATTTGGTTAAAATATCGCAAACCTTATCTCGAACATCGCCTTGAATAATGATTTCGCCGTCTTTGGCAGAACCGCCAACACCACATTTGGTTTTTAATTCTTTGGCTAATTTTTGCAAATCATGATCGTTACCGACGAAACCTTTAATCACAATCGCTGTCTTTCCGCCACGATGTTTGGTCTCACGATGTACGCGTAAATCCTGCTGTTCAGGAGAAAGCGTTTCGATGTTGGGGCTATCATCGAATTTGAAATTCGGGTTTGTGGAGAAAATTATACTCATTTTTCTAAATTGAAGTTTGCAAAGATACGAAAATAATCGTATCTTTGCAAATAATTATTGTTTTATGAATTTCGAACAACTTTTTTTTGCTTACGCTAAGGAACCGATTAAACATATTGAATTGCTTCCTGCATCGGGCGGTTCGTATCGCAGATATTACCGCATCACCGGAGAAACCAAATCGTGTTTGGGAGTAGAAAATGCCGACAAAAAAGAAAATTTGGCATTTATGGATTACACTCGCCAATTCGAGACTTTGGGATTAAATGTTCCGAAAATTTTGGCGAAAAATTTAGACGAACATCAATATCTGATTGAGGATTTAGGCGATGAAACGTTGTATTCTTATCTTTTGAAACGTAGAATTGACAAGGGTTTTGACGACCACCTGATCGAACTTTACAAAAAAACAATCCAACAGTTATTGGAATTTCAAATCATCGCCGGAAAAAATTTCGATTACTCAAATGCTCACCAAAACAAGGCATTCGACAAACAATCCATGCTCTTTGACTTGAATTATTTCAAATACTATTTTCTCAGATTCATAAAAATTCCATTCGACGAACAAGCGTTGGAACATGATTTTGAAATGTTATCAAACTTCCTGTTTTCAGCACCTTCAGACTATTTCATGTTTCGAGATTTTCAATCCAGAAACATTATGCTGCACGATGAAAAAATTTATTTCATCGACTATCAAGGTGGTCGGAAAGGTGCGTTGCAGTATGATTTAGCATCGTTGCTCTATCAAGCTAAAGCAGAAATTCCATACACCATTCGTGAACAATTATTAGACTTCTATATCTCTGAACTCCGCAAATATCAAGATGTTGATGAAATCGTATTCAAAAAACAATTTTATGGATTCGTTTTGATTCGTGTTTTACAAACTCTTGGAGCATACGGTTTTCGAGGGTTTTATGAAAAGAAAGATCATTTTTTGAAAAGCATTCCGTTTGCGATTGACAATGTTGAGTATTTATTGAAACACTTCGATTTCCTCACGGAAACACCTGTTTTGAGAAATGTTTTACAGCAAATTACCCATGATAAAAAATTACGTCATCAAACCAAACCAACATCTAATTTAATCATCAATATCAATAGTTTTTCATACAAAAAAAATGGCTATCCGGAAGATTTATCCGGTCATGGGGGAGGATTTGTGTTTGATTGCCGCGGATTACCCAATCCGGGACGTTTTGAGGCATACAAAACCTTAAACGGCAAAGACGAAGCAGTCGAAAAGTATTTGGAACAACATTCGGAAGTGGCTGATTTTATTGATAAATCCTATCATTTGGTTGTTCCGACGATTCAAAATTATATTTCAAGAAACTTCGAACATTTACAAATTAATTTCGGTTGTACGGGGGGACAACATCGTTCGGTGTACTGTGCCGAGAAACTTGCGGAAAGAATTATGCAAAATTTTGATATTCAGGTTTTTGTAAATCACAGAGAACAAAAATAAAAAAAAATTTAAAAAAAATAGCGATTATTTGAAAAATTATTCGTACTTTTGTGGTTGTATATTTGTTAAACAATAAAACCATTTACTGATATGAACTTAAAAAACATCACTCGAATTGTCTTAGGAATTGCTGCTATTATTTTGGCTTATTTCCTATTTGAAAGTATTATGAAACCTCAGCGTTTCGAAACATTGAGAATCCGAAAAGAGGCTGAAATTGTTAACCGTCTGAAAGATATCCGCACGGCACAAATCGCATTCAGAAATACTCATGGCAGATTTGTCAGCACGTTGGATAGCTTGGTTATATTTTTGGAACATGGCCAATTGCCAACCGTAAGAAGAACCGGCGAAATCCCGGAAGAAATGACCGAAGCAGAGGCTTTGAAACAAAAACTTATTCGTCGTGATACCGTTTTTACAGAGGCGTACTCTGTGTTGTTTCCGCCGGATACAATTAAAGAAAGGCATCTCACAACGCCTGAAGAAATTGCGGAATTTCGCCGTACGCAAAGGGAAACACACCTTGCGAATTTGAAGTATATTCCGTTTACCAATCGAACCAAAGAGTTTGCGATTGAAACCGGATTTGTTGAACGTGGTAGTGCAGAGGCGAGTATTAGCGTTCCGGTTATTGAAGTGAGTGCGTTTTTGTTGGACTATATGTCGGAACCGGAATACAGACAACTGGTGATTAACTCCGTCAAACGTTCAATAGATATTAATCGTTTTCCGGGTAGAAAATTCGGCTCAATGACCGACCCGATTACCGAAGGAAATTGGGAGTAATTTAACAATGTCCCACAAACTTGACATTAACATCGAACCTGCACAAACCACGCTTGTTCCCAAAAAGATTTTCAATCCGGAGCGGAGTCAAGCCTTTGTGGAGTTGAATTTTGAATTTGATTCGACCTCTCAAGTTGTGTTGTCCGAAACGTGTAACGACATTGTTTTTTTGTCTGTGGTGGACCAAAAAATATACGATGTTGCCATGTCCATGTTTCCAACCGGAAAATTTTTCAGCACATATCACTTGCTTTACCAAGCCTTTGAAAAATCAACACGTTTAGACAAGCGAAGCAAGCATCAGGTGTTTCTAAATTTGACTGCAAACTCGTTTGATTTATTCGTTTTTGAGAAAAAACAACGCTTGATTTTTGCCAATACATTTACCTATCAATCGGCGAATGATTTACTGTATTATTTGTTGAATGTTGTGAACAGGTTGAAAATCGACACCGGAGGTCTGACGCTGAAAATGATTGATTCTACAAGAGATTCAGAGAATTTGATGAGCATTTTGGAATCCTATTTTTTGTCGGTGAATAAATTTTCCGATGACGAAAATCCATTGAGTTGGCGTGTAGGTATTCAGCCCGGACTTTGGTTGATAAATCCTGCGTTATGCGAATAGTTAGCGGTTCTCTGAAAGGCAGGCGGATTCAGGCTCCGACGAATCTTCCGGTAAGACCAACGACAGATTTTGCGAAAGAAAGTTTGTTTAATGTGCTCAACAATCATGTAGATTTTGATGGCTTGAATGTCTTGGATTTATTTGCCGGGATAGGCGGTATTTCCTACGAATTTGCATCGCGAGGTGCATCGGTTTTGTCGGTGGAAATTAATCCGAAATGTGCTGATTTTATTAAGCAAACAGCGGAACATTTGCACATAGAAAACCTTACGGTTATGCGAACAGATGTGTTTGCTTATATCGCAAAAACTCGTCAAACATTCGATTTGATTTTTGCAGATCCGCCTTACGAATTGCCAACGATAGATCTATTGCCATCGTTGATTTTTGAATACAAGCTCTTAAATCCGAACGGACTTTTTGTTTTAGAACATTCGGAAAAGCACAATTACTCCGGCGTTCCGCAGTTTTTGGAATTACGAAAATACGGCAAGGTACATTTTTCGTTTTTTAGACTATAGTGAAAAAGTCTTAGAAAAAGAAGGCTCGATTATCTACGATTTTGGCATTATTTTCTTTTGCACTACGTAGACTTTCAACCATGTTTCTTTGGAACATACCATGGAGTTGCTGCCTCATAAAATCAGGGGTTTCCAGCGGTTCGATGGGTGCGAATAGCAACGGTTCTGCGGCAAATACACCCGAACGTCCTTTTACAGGATTTGACAAACGATTTTGCGGCATACCGAAAATTGTTCCGATGAGTTCAGGTTCGTAACCTTTTGTTCCAACGCTGAATCCTCCGAGACTAATCATTTCGATAGTTTCAATTTCGGCATCGATACTTTCGAGAGCCGACATAGAGCGATTGTTTTGGAGTGCACCATTCATTTTTGCGAGCAAAATTTCGGCTTTTTTCTCGTTACGAACAGCGTGTTGAACTTCGGCAATGTCTTTGATTTCCGCCAAGGTCGGAAGACCTTTTTCGCGAATCTGACGAAGTCCGACAACCACGTATCTGTTTTCAAATTCGTAGATTTCAGGAGAAACACTGCCGACTTTGGTTTTTTTGTCGTAAGCCCAACGCACGATACCGCGAGCATTTGGTAAGCCCGGCAACATGACATCCATTTCGGTAAGATATTCTGCTTGACGAACAGGTAAACCCTGTTCACGTGCAATTTCTTGCATCGAAGTTAGATCGGTACATTTTGCAAAAAACTGATTAACTTCGGTGTAAACAGCCTTATTGGTATTGGCACTCGGTTCGATGGGGACATAAACAAACGCTACCATCACTTTTTGCACAGGAGCGGTTTTTCCGGTGATTTGAATCACGTGAAAGCCGAAAACAGTCTCCACGACAACGATATCGCCAACATTTCCTCTAACGACCGATTCGTTAAACGGTTTCACCATTTGTCCGTCCAAAAACCAACCCAAATCTCCACCGGCATCTCTCGAACCATCTTCGGAGTTGGCTTGTGCGATTGCTGCAAACTGACTTCTATCTCTCAAAATTTCTCTTCTTAGGCTGTCTGCAATGTCTTGTGCTTGTTCTTTGGTACGATTTTGCCCTTGATTGGCAGCCGATCCTCTGAATGTAATCAGAATATGACTTGCTCTCAACGAATCCGGACGAGCAGCGATATCAATGAGTTTAGCCATTTCATAGCGACCTCGACGAATTTCCGGAGCAAAGAATGTTCCTCTCGGTGCTCTGAAAAGCAACGAATCCCAAGGATAAAAAAGTTCACTTCTTTTCACAAAAACACTGTCGAAACGCTCTGTTGACACGGAATTGATGAAATTTGGCAAATCTGTTTCAACCTTAAACTCTTCGAATAAATCGTGAGCATGTTTGTTGAGGTCAACCAAATCTTCGTCCGTAGGAAACACATCAAATACTACGAAATCAACGGCTCGCGAGGCTTGCGTACGTACGAACAACGGTTTGTTGTTGTTGAGATAGGTTTTGAAATCTGCATCAGTTAGCGTTATATCCGAATCCGGAATATCCGCATAACTTAGTGTTGCAACGGTTGCAGAGGCATTAGCATTTGCATGTTCATACAAATGGTTGAGATAAAATTCCGGCACATAATGTGCATTTGCAATCACGGTGTAGTATTTATTTTTCAAACGATCTTCTTTGATAACAATTTCCAAATCGTGGAATTGTTGCTGCGTTTCGATCGGATATTGACTGAAATTATTGATAAACATCATCACTTGCTGACGGTTGAACGCACCCGTTGTAGGGTCTGCAAACGATGTATACACGTGGTTATGAATAAATTGCCCGTAGAACATATCATTCATTTCCTTAGTTGTTACGGTGATTCCCAATTTGTTTCCGGCACGATTCATCAAGATATCGCCAACCATTGTCATCCAAACCCGTTCCCGAACTTCGTGCATATCTTCTGCGGAAAGGGGAATGCCGTCTTGTTGACGACGAAATTGTTCGGCGATTTGTTCAACCCGTTCTTCGAACTGTTGAATTTTAATTTCATCTCCGTCGATGACTGCGAACTTAGGGATTCGTCCTCCCGGACCGCCTCCCGAAAAAGCGTCTTGTAAGATAAATCCTGCGATGGATAAGCCGATTAGACCAACCAACCATCCTGAGTGTTTTCTGATTCTGCCAATTACTGCCATGTTTTATTGTTTTTTTTTCGTTAATTAAATACAAAATAAGTCTGCAAAGATACGAAAAAAAAATGAAATAGTCAAATTTTTTGTATCTTTGCAAAAAAAAACCTGAAAAATGTCTGTTGAACATCTTATTTTTAATCGATTTATTCGTCAAAAAAACACCGGCTATACGCGTCCTATCGTACGAATTGCAACGATTGGCGTGGTTTTGAGTTGTATGGTTATGATTTTTTCGATTTGTATTTCGTTTGGATTCAAAAAGGAAGTGAGTCGTCAAGTGTTTGGTTTTTCGGGGCATTTACGTATTTCTCCTTATCAAACGTCTTTGGCTAAAATGGCGGAACCGATTCATCGAGATGATATTGATTGGAATGCTATAGGGGCAGGGCAGGGCATCCCTCCACAAACATTCCGGAAACAGGCGTTTGCTACACAAATCGGATTGGTTAAAACCGATATTTACAATCACGGCATTCACTTGAAAGGCGTTGAAAAAGATTATGATTTTTCGTTTTTCGAATCGTGTCTGATTGAGGGCAATATCCCGAATTTTGCGGATTCCGTAACATCTAACGAAATTTTAATTTCTCAAACGTTGGCACAAAAATTGCATCTTAATTTGGGCGAAAAACTTCGCACGTATTTTGTAGATGACGAAAATGTGCGTGCTCGTGCCTTTGATATTGTCGGAATTTATGAAAGTGGATTTTCAACGTTTGATGAAAAAATGATGATTGGCGATCTTCGACATATTCAACGTCTGAATGGCTGGAATGCTGATGAAATCGGAGGTTTCGAGATTGTTTTGCAACAATTTTCTACTCGAGATTTGAGCGAACAAGCCAGAAAATTTAATGCATTTTTGCCCCTTGATTTGGTTGCTGTTCCGATTACGTCTGATTTTCCGGAAACGTTCAATTGGCTTGAATTGTTCGACATGAACGTGATTGTGATTTTAGTGATTATGGCATTGGTTATCGCCATTAGTTTGATCTCGGTTTTTATGGTTATGATTATCGAAAAGACCAATGAAATCGGCATTTTTAAGACTATGGGAATGCCTATTTCCACCATTCGAAAACTCTTTGTTTGGAAAGTGATGTATATCGCCGGAAAAGGTATGTTAATCGGAAATTTTATGGCGTTATCACTCTGTTGGATTCAGAAAAATTATCCGATGATTAAATTAGATCCGAGCATTTATTATATCAAACATATTCCGATTCAATTTGAATGGTCGTGGTTGATTTTTTGTAATATCGGAACGCTTGCAATTGTCTTGTTAGCCGTGCTTTTGCCAAGTATTGCCATCGGCAAAATTAAAGAAGCAGAGGCGGTAAAATTTTCGTAATTATTTTCGAAAATTTCCGGTAATTTTTGTTGTAAAGAAAAAAAACTAAAACTGTAAATCCCGTTTGTTGAGTTTGATTTGAGCGATTTTTTCTAAGGTTTGACGTTGGATTTTTTCGTCGTCAATTTGCTTGATTTCTTGTTCGATTAATGCCCAGCCTTTTTGTGCAGTCTCAGGATTGGCGTAGTCTTCTAAGTATTCTGCCAAAGTTAGAATGGCATTGGGCGTACAGAATTTTTTAATAAATCCGGGAACGGAAAATTCCATAAAATGCTCTCCGGTTCTGCCTTTTCGATAGCAAGCCGTACAAAACGAAGGTATATATTTCTTTTCGATCAGCTCGTTCATAATGTCCTGTAACGAGCGATTATCGTTGATTTGAAACTGTTCGCGATTCAGATCTTGTGTTTTATTTTGGGTATTGGAATATGCACCGAGTTCGAGTTTTGTTCCGCCGTCGATTTGCGAAACGCCGTATTTTAGGGCTTCTTCGCGAATCTTTTGCGGTTCTCGTGCGGTTAAAATCAGACCGGTATAAGGCACAGCCAAACGCAAAATAGCGATTAATTTCACAAAATCCTCATCGCTCACATTGTATTTGTCTGAAATGTTTTCTTCCGAAAAATTCTGAACACGTGGAAACGAAATCGTGTGAGGTCCTACATTGTAGCAGGCTTCCAAATGATTGGCATGTCGAACCAATCCCAACACTTCAAAACGCCAATCATAAAGTCCGAACAAAGCACCGATTCCAACATCGTCCAAACCCGCTTCCATCGCTCTGTCTAAGGAAGTCAAGCGATAATTGTAATCGGCTTTTCGTCCACTTGGGTGATAGGTTTTGTAAATTTCGGGCTGATAGGTTTCTTGAAAAATTTGATAGGTGCCGATTCCCGCCTCTTTCACGATTCGAAACCCTGCGATATCAAGCGGTGCTGCGTTGATATTGAGGCGACGAATTTCGCCGTTTTTATGTTTGGTTGCATACACCAAACGAGTAGTGTTTGCAATGTATTCAGCGTTATAGTTGGGGTGTTCGCCATACACCAAAATCAAACGTTTATGTCCATCGTTTTCGAGTGCTTTGACCTCGTTTACAATGTCCTCATCGGATAACGTTATGCGTACCGCCTCTTGGTTTGACACCCGAAAACCGCAGTATTGGCAATTATTCACACATTGATTACCGATGTAAAGCGGGGCAAACAACACAATCCGGTTGCCGTAAATTTCTTTTTTCAGTCGTGCGGCACCATCCTTGATTAACTGTATGGATTCTGCATCTTTGGCGTTAATCAAAATTGCTGTTTCTTCCAACGACAATCGATTTTTTTGCAATGATTTTTCAATCACACGTTTCACGCTTTCCGTTGAGGATAGCGTGTTTTGGAGAATATCCCGAATTTCATCTGCATCAATAAATGGAATCATTGAGCGGTCGGGAATTTGATATCGTTGAGGTTGAAATTTCATGTTTCTTTTGCAAAGATACGAAAAAAAATGAATTTATTTCAATTTTTTTTTGTATCTTTGCACCATTAATTTATGGTAGGGTGGGTGTGCCTTGCCTCAATAACAAAACTATGAGTAACGAAAAATTATTCGCTGAATTTCCTCCCATTACCACACAACAGTGGGAAGACGCGATTGTCAAAGATCTTAAAGGTGCCGACTATGAAAAAAAATTGGTCTGGAAAACACCCGAAGGTTTCAAAGTTAAACCTTATTATCGCGAAGAGGATTTGAAAAATTTAACTTATGTGCAAGTCAATCCTGCCGAATTCCCGTTTGTTCGTGGCAATTCCGACCAAAACAACGACTGGGAAATCCGGCAAGATATTGGTCAAAACGCATTGCCGAAAATTAATGAAATGGCTGTAGATGCCGTGAAACGTGGTGCTCAAAGCATTGGGTTGGTTGTTAAAAATGTGAAATCGGAAAAAGATTTTGAAATTTTATTAAACCATATTGATGTTACAAAAATTGGTGTTCATTTTCTCAAATCCACGAACTACGCAGAAATTTTGGAGTTGTTCGAAAATTATTTGACCTCAAAAAATATCTCACCTGCACAAGTTTCCGGTTCAATTGATTTCGATCCCTTTGCCTGTGCTCTGAAACACGGTAGTTTTTGTTGCGGTTCGCTCGAAGAATGTGTGAAAACAGCCGTAAATTTATTCCAAAAATTCGCAACAAAATTTCCGAATTTCCGGTTGTTAAATGTGAGTGCAGAATTGTTGCACAATGCCGGTGCGACAGCGGTTCAAGAGTTGGGCTATGCACTGAATTGGGCGAATGAATATCTGATTTTGTTGACCGAAAAAGGTTTGAACATTGACGAAATTGCCAAACGCATGACGTTGCACGTGGCAATGGGTTCGAATTATTTTATGGAAATCGCTAAAATCCGTGCAGCACGTATGCTTTGGGCGAATGTGTTGAATGTTCATCATGCAAAACATACACAAGTTTTTGTTCACGCATCAACCTCAAAATGGAATAAAACTATTTACGATCCGAATGTGAATATGCTCCGAACCACTACGGAAACCATGTCTGCAGCATTGGGCGGTGCAAATTCGATTCACGTGGACGTGTACGACGATGCGTACAAATGTGCTGACGAATTTTCTACACGCATGGCGAGAAATCAGCAAATTATTTTGAAAGAAGAATCCTATTTCGATAAAATTGTTGACCCTTCCGGAGGTTCATATTATATCGAGAATTTGACGGATGCCATTGCTCAACACGCTTGGAAATTATTTCAAGATATTGAGGAAACAGGCGGTTTTATTGAGGCTTTCAAAACCGGAACCATTCAAGATGCCATCACAAAAACTGCCCAACAGCGTGATTTGGATATTGCCAATCGCAGAACCATCATTTTGGGAACGAATCAATATCCGAATCCACACGAAACCATGTTGGAAAAAATCTCGCCGAAATGTGCGATGGATTGCAAGGAAACGAATGCAAGGGCAGAAAATTTTCTGCCTCTACGTCAATATCGCGGTGCGGAGGCGTTTGAAGACTTGCGTTTGGCAACAGAACAAGCCGTGAAATCCGGAAAGAAAAAACCGATTGTATTTTTATTGACGTACGGAAATCTCGCGATGCGTAAGGCTCGTGCAGGATTTGCATTGAACTTTTTCGGTTGTGCAGGTTACGAAATTATAGATAACGCCGGATTCAAAACTCCGGAAGACGGTGCAAATGCAGCTCTTTCAGCGAAAGCGGATATTGTTGTGTTGTGCAGTTCCGACGAGGAATATCCGGACTTGGTAAACGGTGTTTGTGCAGTGTTGAAAGGAAAAGTAAACATCACGTTAGCCGGACATCCGGGCGATAATCTCGAAACGTTCAAAACAGCCGGAATCAGCGAATTTATTCACGTTCGTTCGAATTTGATTGATACGTTGACTGCTTACCAAAAACAATTGGGAATCTAATCATAGACTCCCAATTTATGTTGTAGATTTTTTAAGCAAATTTATTATTTGAACGCGTATTTTGTATTATCCTTGCAGAGGAAACAGGTACCTAACAGGTCGCCGTCCATAGATTCGTTCAAGAATATCGTTCCTAAGAAAATTCCAAACCCAACTCCGAAGTTTAGCCAAACGCGTCGAGCCTTGATTTTACGAGCCTCTTCGGCGTAACCTTGATAGTAAATTCGATGATCAATCAGAGGCATATCGGGGTGTCCGAGATTTTCGATCTTAACAGGAGTTCGTGCAGCAGGAATTGCAAATCCCATACCCAAAGGACCTGTAACAGCCGAAAGAGCCAATGTTGTTACGGCAGGCGGCGTATACAATTTGTAATTTTTTTGTGCACCGTATTTCCCTTGAACATAAATTTTTCCAAGTCGGAAAACGGCTTCCGTATCGGTCAATTCAACCGGAACAAAACGCCCCAAAGGATAAACAGAATCGTAAACAAACTCAAACATATTCGACTTGTAAAGTGTAAAATTGTTTGTTCGTCCGTCTACGGTAAGGCGAACCCTAACTCTATCATTATCGACAATAGCTTGATCCGGTAGGACTCTCGAGCGTCCGGGAAGTCCTGCGAATGGGTCTTGTGCTTGCAGAATAACGAAAAGTATCGTTAAAAAGCTTGTAAGTAGAAATCTCATGGTTATATTGTTCTATTTTTCTATTTATTTACGGATAATTACACAAAAAGTTTCACAAAGTTACGACTTTTTTTTGAAATAACCAAAAAAAAGCAGTAAAAACCACATTTTTTTGGTTTTTTTTGGGTGCCCGGAACAAGATTCGAACTTGCACACCGTAACCGGCGCCACCCCCTCAAAGTGGTATGTCTACCAATTCCACCATCCGGGCATTTTTTTTAAGAACTGCAAAGATACGAAAAAAAAATGAATTTACAAATTTTTTTATGGTTTTTAATTTTCAAAAAATTCCGAAAAACAGCCAAAAAAGGGTTGGGTTATTAACAAAATCATAAAGTTATTAACATTTTAACACTTTTTAACAAAAAAAATATACGAAAATCGGGGGGTCGAGCGTTATATATGTGAATGGGTAAATTTTCTCATTCGACGTTCATTAATTTACTACTTACTAAAACCAAAAAATTATGTTAAAAAAATCAGCCATCTCTCGACAGTTCGATTCGCTCAATGCGACATTTCGTTCGAGAACCAAACAAATCATCGTTGTTTTAGCAACGAGTTGTTCGACTTTAACGTTTGCACAAATTGCACCGGTTAGTTCACGAACAACGTTCACACCGCCGTATTCCGCACAAATTTCGGAATGGTCGGAAAAAATTTCATTAACCCTTTTGCTTCGTGATTTAAGCGTTACGAATGGACAGGTTTTCGTGCGATTGTTCATCGAAAGTCCGACGGTTTCCTTAGAAACGAGACCATTGTTCGGTTCGCGAAATTTTCAATTAGATGGGGGAGTGCCATTTCACATCAGCGGCAGCGAGCTGAGTAATCTGTTTCAGCCGGAAAACCTTGTGTTTACAGGTATGACGCGAGAAAATTTCATTCGAAACGGTTCTCGACTGCCCGAAGGCAGGTACAAATTGTGGTTCGAAGTCTACGAATGGGGGTCGAGAGTGAAAGTCTCGGCTTCGGAAGGCTTCGCCACAATTAACCTGCATGACATTGAACCTCCGATTCTGAATTTTCCGGGAAACAACGCTTTAATTCATGCCGAAACACCGCAAAACATTATGTTTTCGTGGACTCCGAGACATCAATCGGCTGTCAGTAGCGGATTTCAAGGAGTTTATGACTTTGAAATGGTGCAAATTCCACAACATTACAACGGAGATTTACGAATTTTGTTTGAAACAGCACAAAAGTACTCTGAAAAAACGTTGTTTCAAACGCAATTTCGATACGGAAATTTTGATGAGGAATTAATCAAAAATCAGCGATACGCCTTTCGTGTCAGGGTGCGTAGCATAGATGACGACAACGAATCCTTTCAACTTAAAAACAACGGATACAGTGAAATTTTTTCGTTTCGATATGCCGAAAAATGTGAAAAACCAATGAATTTTCAAGGGTTTTCGGAGAGTCCCTATTCAGCGAATTTATCTTGGACGGTCGATGATTTCAAAAATGAATATGCAATTTTATATCGTCGTTCCGACACCGATGCAAATGCTTGGTTTTCGCAACGGACGAGTTTTTCAGAGATTCAATTAGAAGATTTGTCGCCGAATCAGACCTACGAACTGAAAATTCGAACGCTTTGCGAATTCACGAACAGCGACGACAGCGAATCGATTTTTATTACAACGCCGGAGATTACCAATATGGATAGTGCTGCTTACGGTTGCGGAAAATCATTTGTGCCGTCCGACACTTGCGTGAAACCGTTGGAAACACTGACTTCGCAAGATGTGTTTACAAGTGGCGGAACGACGGTTTTTGTGCAGGAAGTTAGCGGAAGTGGCGGAATTTTCTCAGGAAAAGGCTATATCCAAATGCCGATTTTAAGTTTTATCAGATTAAATGTAACATTCCAAAATATCCGAATTAATGAGTGTTTTCAGCATACAGAGGGAATTGTCAATGTAAATTACGATGCAAATAATAATTTGCTTTTAAACCTTCCCCCTGATACTACATCTAATAATAAAGACCAAAACGATACGACATCACCTGAAAATTCAGATCAGAACACTAACGAAACCAACGAAAATAGCGAGATCAACGATGATGAGATAGAGCCTGAACATGAATCTTCGACGGACGAAAATTCACCGGAAAGTGAGCCCGATTCGCAACCTTTTCCGCCACCGTCCGTAGACAATACTGACGATGGAAGTTCCGGAACAACGTCGAGCGGCACCAATTCGACCCATCCGGGAACCTCGCAACCACCTGATAACTCAACAGGTTCATCGGACGATGATGATGCACCTGCACTACCGATTGCCTCAAGGCTTGATATTATGAACATACTTAACAGTTTGAAATTATCTTACGAAAAAGATTCCGGCATTGTACATTCCATTCGAAATGATGTGTCGTATTTTGTGGCAAATGTCACAATTAATATCAGCGACGTATTTTTGTTAATGCGTATTCGTACCGAAAAAACGTTTGACACGATAGATGTTTCCATGATAACCCCCTTGAGTTTTATAGGAGATACGGCATTTGGGGTTAGAGTTCTGCTCAAAGGACATTACAATTCGCCGATTTTTATTTTGGTGGGAAGTAAAACCGAGGAGGGAAAGTTGTATGATTATTTGAAGAGGCCGGTGGAAGACTTGTGGGAGGGAGAAATCTTATTGACAAACGTGCAATGGATAAGCCAATTTGATGGACGAGTAAATGGGAGGGACTGCCATTGGTGTGGTACAATAAATGTTTGTTGTAACGGAGGGTTGCCTTGCACAAACTGTAGTCCATGCAAAGGTAATAATTGTTGTTATCAAACATGCCTTGTCACCATCGAACAACTTGGGGTGACTACTAATAGGGGGCAATCAATGGATATTGCAACATTGCGGTCAAACAGTAAATGGCAAGAACAATCGGATTTGCAAGCAAATGTAAACTTGTTTAACAACGCAATATCCTATACGGACACCATATTAAAATCGGGCAAACCTGTGGTGATAGGGGTACATTATCGGAATAATAAAACTGCTGTTTATAATACTAACAAAGCAACGTTTCACTTTATGGTTATTGTTGGTAAAACTTCTCGAGACAATAAAGAGTACTATCGGTTTTATGATCCGGGACGAACAAATGGCCAAACAGCCACCCATGAAAACAATTTATTGGAAATAGACAGAGGTAGAAATATGATACACGGAATATACCAAGACAAACCGTACACCATAACAGAAATCAGGAAAAATATGTAAAAAAAATTAACAATAAAAAATCTTAAACACATGAAAACAACTTTAATCACAATGTTTGCACTTATTTGTTTTGTAAATGCAAATATTTCTGCAAATGTAAATGGTCAGGTCAATACAAATGATCAAAACAAGACAAGAATATCGGACTACTTTCCTGATATGAAACAAGACACCATAATAACTTCCGTATATTTATGGAATATGGTAGATTTCGAAAGGGAAATAGACACAAACCTTGCTCTAAAGTATTTTTTCAACAACAATAGTGAGGAAATGCACGATATTTTTGAGGGATACAACGTCGATGAGAACACTTCCATTTATGTACCTTTTGTTAAGAAAGTCCATCCTATATACAGAAAAAGGATTGATGATGACCTTTATCTATTGTATTACTACATACAGTCCGTTATATACCTGACTATGTATGACTATGCAAATGATAAATTCGAAAGCACGTTGATGATTGGCGACTTCTCTGATGATATGGATGTATTTACGAGAAGTACGATATTCTCAAACAACTACATTGTAACGGTTCAATCAGCAGAAGAGGCATATTATATTTTGTCTAAAATAGATTATGCCACTCGAAGAATTATTGAATTGAAAAAGATGGAGGTCGATGTTAATCAACCCCTCCGTAAGTTAGTGGATGATTCCTTTGAGGCATTGGGAATTTCAAAGGAAGGAGAATTATTAGAACCTATTCGTTAATTTGCCATGGAAACCAAAACTAAAATTATCGCAATTTTGCTGTTAGTTTTAATGGCAATGAATGTTAATGCACAACAAAATCAACCTTACCACATCTCTGAAATTTATCTTGATGGTGTAAAAATGGAACACGACGATTATCGTCCGTTTTTTAGGGGACAAATGATTGTCGATTCTACCTTTTGGGACGATTATGAAGAAGAAAACAGACGAATTGCCGTTTACAAAAGTGATTCGTTGTACATTCATTTGTCCTCGTATAATCCGGCAGTGTTGTACACCAAATATATCGAAATAACGTCATTGCAACACGAAGTTAAATTTCGGGATATGACGTTTAGAGTAGGTATGACGGTTGATGATATTGAACGAATTTTTCCTGAAATGAAACTTAAAGAAACTTATCAAAAATATGTTGGCGATGATAATCGGTTTTTCTCTCGTCCTGCTTATTTTAGTAAGCAAATGTTGGTAAAAACGTTTAGTGAGGAATTTCCGTTTTACTCTTGTGAAGGGCTAAAATTTCAGATTTTGGAAAATACGGTTATCGCCATATTGGTGGATTTTCGTACGGATGGGGATTTTAATTAGAAAGACGCAGGAGCAGATTTTTTTTTGCTCCTGCGAATTTTCTTAAACGGCAATATCTTGGTTTACGTTTTTGCAGCCTGCAAGGGCGAAGTATAGCAAGTAAAGCAGTCCGGCGACAATCACCCAATAACTCATCAAGTAGCCGATTCCGCCTGCCATATCGACGATTCCGTTTTGCAGTAGCGGTAAAATTCCGCCACCGCAAACCATGACCATAAAAATTCCGGATGCTTTTTCGGTATATTTTCCCAAACCTTCCACAGCGAGATTGAAAATTCCGCCCCACATGACGGATGTGCACAAACCTACGCAAACCAGCAATGCTGCGCTAATCGGGACATAGGTCAAACCAAATAATCCGTCTGTATCATTTTTGAAAACCGGCAAATTGACCATCACAGATGTTGGTGCAAAAATTGCCGACAAGGTCAAAATCAAACCCAAACCCGATGCAAAAACTAACATTGCTTTGGGTGAAACCTTACTGCCGACGGCGGCTCCGATGAATCGTCCGATAAGCATCATAAACCAATATGTTGCTGCAACAGAACCGGCGACTGCCTCTGCATGGGCGACTTTCAAGACATTCAAATCCGGATTTTGGAGCCATTTATTCAACACATTCGGAATGCCAACTTCCACGCCCACGTAGACAAATACGCCGATTGCACCCAAAACAAAATGTCGAAAGGATAGGGGAGAATGTGAGAATTTGCTTGATTTTTGAGTGAAGTCGAGCGATTCGTTTTCGGGAATTGTTGCCGATGAAATCACCACGAAAGCCAATGCAAAAATCGCCAAAGCCGCAAACATCAACGGAAACACGTCGCTGATTTGTGCTTTTACGATAGATGGAATCAAAATTCCGGTCAAGATAATCACCGAAGTTCCCGAAAGCGAACTGAATGTTCCGGCAATTTGCATCAGCTGATTGCCTTTATTTCCGCCACTGCCGAGTTTGTTGATCATCGGGTTGACGACGGTATTCAGCAAACACATCGAAAATCCGGCGATGAATGCTCCTGACAAATAAACTCCGAAACTTCCGAAAACTCCTGATAACGTTTGAATTCCGACTCCTGTAAATCCTACGGCAATAGCGATGAGGGTTGTTTTTTTGTAGCCATGTTTTTGGAGTAAAATTCCGGCAGGGACACCCATCACGGCGTAGGCGATGAAGTTGCAAAAAACGCCAAGCGTGCCCATCCAGTTAGAGATTCCGAATTGATGTTTTAGGATATCGCCCATTGGAGATGCCAAATTTGTAACGAAAGCAATCATACAAAAAAGGAAAATCATCACGATAATGGCGGGGATGTTGCTTTTGCGGTTTTCGAGTGCAGTTTGGAGATGGTTTGGTGTCATGGTTTTGGAAATTTGATTTGCAAAGATACGAATTTTTTTTGAAATGATTACCAAACAAATTTTACCGTCCCCGTTCGGCGGAGGCTAAGTTGTTATCCCTCCACTCCAAAGCAGTTTCAAAAAATCGGCTATGGGATAAATTTCCACCTCATTCATTCGTCGTGGTGCGGGATCAAGCGAAACCGCGATAAGTCGTGCTTGCGGATGTTCTTCCGAAAAGGCTTTCAAACCTTTGAGATGTCGGGATTGCACTTCTTTGCAAGATTTTATTTCGATGGCTATTTGTGCATCGCCAAGCACGGCATCCACTTCGTAGCCGGTGTTTGTTCGCCAATACGAAAGCGTTTCCTCGGAAGAGGAGTAGGACAGATAAGCCGTGAGTTCGTGGATTACCAAGTGTTCAAACGCTTTTCCAAAGTCCATAGATCCCGGAAGTAGTGCTTTTCGTTTAGCTAAATAATTGGCTACGCCAACATCGAACAAATAAAACTTGGGTGCCTGCTTTATCCGTCGTTTAACGGTTTTGGTGAATGCCGGCACAAAATATCCGAACATGGTTTCTTCTAAAATGGAGAAGTATTCTTTCACGGTTGGTGCGCTCACTCCGCAGTCTGCTGCGATGTTGGTAAAATTAACAATTTCGCCGTTGGTCAATGCCGCCGCATCCAAAAACCTCGCAAACGTCCGCAAATTGCGGAGTTGTGCTTCCTCTCGGATTTCCTCTTGAAGGTAATTGCCGACATAAGCCTGTAATTTTTTGCTTGGATTAGCCGATAGATAGTGTTGAGGGAGTAGCCCATAATTCGCGGCTTTAATCATGTCGAAATTCGGGATTTCCGTGCTCACCAACGGATAGAGCGTTTCCCGTATGGCTCGTCCACCCAACAAATTTGCTCCGCAGCGTTTCAGTTTTCGTGCACTCGAACCACAAAGCAAAAAACGAAGTTTGCGATTGTGCATGAGCCAATGTATCTCATCTAAGAGTTGTGGTATTTTCTGAATTTCGTCAACAATGACCAATTCGTCGGGCAAACACATTTCCAATTCCTCACGAAACAACCAAGGGGAGCGAAACAATCGCTCAAAAACATCGGATTTCAGCAGATCATAATAGCGGGCATCCGGAAAAATTTCCTTGATGAGTGTGCTTTTTCCCGTTTGCCGTGCTCCAAATAAGAAAACACTCTCATCATTAAGACTTTCTAACAATAATTTTCGTGTAAACATAAATATCAACTTTAGATTTTAACAACTTTTGTAAAGTTTAAGTTTGCAAAGATACAACTTTTTTTTGGATTTTGCAAATTGTCAGGGCAAAAAAGTGGTGTTTTTGTAAAAATGTCAGTGCGAAACCTGTTTTTTTATCCATCCCGAAAAAAAATCTATGTTTTGTATATGTTTTCTCAAAAAAAAATCGTATCTTTGCAAAAAATCTGTAAGGGTGATGCATGCATCACCCCTACAAAAAAATAATTCGCCTATGAAAAAACAGCGTAGTTAATACGCAAAAAAAACATACTGAAAAGCGTTAAGCTACCGTCTTGTTCAATGAAATTTAGGCATTTCTGAACAGCCAAGACGAGTAAGACAAACGCTCACGGGAAACCGTGGGCATTACTCGTTGACATATTTGGCTGTTGGGTCGCCTAAAACCTCATTGAACAAATAAAAAGACATACAAGAGTAATCGCCTCCGGTTTTTTTTATGTCCGAAAATCTGAACAACAAAAAAATTATTCTCACTATGAAAAAAACACTATTCACCACAGCACTAACTGCACTCATCGCGGTAACTGCTTTCACACAAGAATTAACCCCCAAAAAAGGGGCAAATGGCAAATGGGGCTATGTTGATGCTTCCGGTAAAGAAATTATTCCGTTTAAGTACGATCACGCCGGTTCCTTTTCCGAAGGATTGGCAGAAGTATGGATAGAAAAACACACCGATAATAAAAAGGGTTATATTGACAAAACCGGAAAAGAAGTAATTCCGGTAAAGTATGACTGGATATTTGGCTTTGATAAAGAAATAACTGGATTAGCAAAAGTAGAGCTAAACGACAAATATGGTTTTATTGACAAGACTGGCAAAGAAGTAATTCCGGCAAAGTATGACTTTATACTGGAGTGGGACAAAGAAATAACTGGATTAGCAAAAGTAAAGATAAACGACAAATATGGTTTTATTGACAAGACTGGAAAAGAAGTAATACCGGTAAAGTATGACGCGATACGGGAGTGGGACGAAGAAATAACAGGATTAGCAAAAGTAAGGCTAAACAACAAATATGGTTTTATTGACAAGACTGGCAAAGAAGTAACTCCGGTAAAGTATGACCTTATATATGACTTTGATAAAAAAATAACTGGATTAGCACAAGTAACGCTAAACGGCAAATATGGTTTTATTGACAAGACTGGCAAAGAAGTAACTCCACCTAAATACGACTTTGTTTTGGGGTCTCTCGGAGGATTGACAGAGGTAAGAATTGGAAGCAAAAACGGGTTAATAGACGAAACAGGAAAGGAAGTAATTCCGGCAAAGTATGACCTTATATATGACTTTGATAAAGAAATAACTGGATTAGCAAAAGTAAAGATAGGAATAAGAACAAATTTTATTGACAAGACTGGCAAAGAATACGACCAAAACGGAAGAGAAGTCGAATTAGTAACCCACCCCCTAAACGGAAAAATAGGAAGACTTAAGTGGGATATTTCTAACAATACGCTTACGATTAGCGGAAAAGGAAATATGCCAATGTTTAAAATCGTTTCTGGGAGTGACGGTCCTGACGCACCGTGGTTTGTTCACTCTAATTCTTTTTCAAAAGTGGTTATAAAAAAAGGAGTAAAATCTATTGGTGCATGTGCTTTTTACGGATGTGAAAACTTGGAATTTGTTAGCATTCCAAATTCGGTTCGCGTAATCAATTATTCCGCTTTTGCCTTTAGCGGATTGAGGTCTTTAACCATTCCAAATTCAGTAAGTTCTATTGGAGCTGGTATTTTTACACATTGTAATGAATTGTCGTCTGTAAGCATTCCAAGTTCAGTAATACATATTGATGGTATGTTTGGTTATGGTACGCTTAACAAATTGACTTCTTTAACTTTAGGAAGTCGAGTTTACAATGTTGCGGGCAAATCACTTGAAGACTTAAATGCGGTAGTCCAACAATTTGCTTTGATCAACAAAGAACGGTACCAAAGACAACAACAATTACTGGAAGCCTTATCAACTACACTCACAGAGCTTTCAAATACCCTTAACGCCACTCAACAAACTAAAAGCCAACAAACTACAAGCAGAGCCACAACAAATCAACAGCAACAACAAAGACCGCAAAGCCAAAGCACGTCTTCCGGTTCTAGCTCTTCTTCATCATCAAGCAGTGCGAAAAAAGAACCCGAAAAATGCAACGATTGTTATGGTAACGGAAAATGTAGAGATACAGATTTTTATGGGCGAATTTGCCTGGGGTCGGGAAAAGTAAATTGTAACCAAACTACCTGCTCGACTGCGGGGTCAAAATGTGCGTGCAACGGCACAAAAAAAGTAGATTGTACACATTGCAAAGGTAGTGGCAATTGTAGAAGTTGCAACGGAAAAGGAACAAAATAATCACAAAAAACAAAATATTATGAAAAAATTATTATTTTGCGCTATTCTCTTTATAGGAATAGCATCTGCTGCAAACGGGCAAAGACACAACTTCAATCATGGACTCAATAGAGAACCTCTTAGAATCTTCATGATGATTGGTCCTGAATACGGAACAGGAGTGAGCGGTAGTGGTCCGGAGATAGGTGATTACAATGCAAACCGCTT
>WRKV01000011.1 GCA_009777915.1 Bacteroidales bacterium
AAATTTGATTGGGCATTCCATCTTTGCAGGAATTGATTACTTTAAGGTTGAGGATTTGTACGGTCGAGAATACTTCAATTTGTCGAGCAATATCGGTATGATCCGGAAAGGCGGCATGCACGAAATTTTGTTCTCGGACGAAAACGGTTTGACCGGAGAAACCTTGACGGACAAACTGACGTTGGATTATTTATCCATTAACACGACCATTGATTTGAAACTTCCCATCGGCGAAACTGTTTTTCCGTTTGTGAGTTTTGGTCCGAGGTTCGACTACTTATTGAGCCACAGCAAGCATTTCGACCTGTTGAAGGAGATGGACGAACTCAAAAAGTTTTCGACCGGATTGATACTCGGTGGCGGAATAAAATTCAACATTGGCGAAAGTCTCCAAATCGGACTTCGAGCCGACTACTACTACAACTTCAACGACATTGCCGATTGGCGAACCCGCAACACCGGAAATGGCGGGAGAATATCGGTCAATACGTTTACTATTGGTTTGAGCGTTGGGTATAGGTTGAATTCTGGTTGGGCTGATTGGGCAGAGCCTGTTTCGGGAGATTTTTAATTCAGAAAATCATTTTCGTATATTATCGTATCAAATCGTATCAAAAACATTTGGTTTTTTCGTATTATTTTCGTATCCCTGTTCGGCGGCGATTCCTATCGCTGTCGGATTATCATGATAGGTTTCTAACCTGTCAAATTAAATAATTTTTCGTATCTTTGCAAAAATTAAACATAAAAACCAAATTCAGAATGAATAAAAATCCCCAAAACAACAACTTACAAATTCGCAACAGCACCGCCGAGTTTTTGATTTTTACAAAAAATTCTACAGGCGAAATGATAGAAGTGCGCTTGCAAGATAATACGATTTGGCTTACGCAGAAATTGATTTCATCACTATTTGATGTAGAGAGAAGTGTAATAACCAAGCACTTAAACAATATCTACCAAGAAGATGAATTAGACAAAGAAGCAACTTGTGCAAATTTTGCACAGGTTCAAATCGAAGGAAACAGACAAATTACTCGCAACATAGAATTTTACAATCTCGATGCCATTATTGCCGTTGGTTATCGTGTAAATTCCAAACGAGCAACGGTATTTCGCCAATGGGCAACAACGGTGTTGAGAGATTTTGCTTTGCGGGGTTACGTGATTGATAAAAAACGAATGGAAAACGGCACATTTCTTGGCGAAGATTATTTTGAACGACTGTTGGCAGAAATTCGTGAAATTCGCCTGTCAGAACGTCGTTTTTATCAAAAAATTACAGATATTTATGCCACAGCGATGGACTACAATCCGGAGTCCATCATTACAAAAGATTTTTTCGCAAAAGTTCAAAACAAAATGCACTATGCTGTTCATAAACATACCGCAGCAGAATTGATACACAAACGAGCCAACCACACCAAAGAAAACATGGGCTTAACATCGTGGGAAAAATCGCCAAGCGGAAAAATTGTGAAAACAGATGTGTCAATAGCCAAAAATTATCTAACCGAAAATGAATTGGAATCGCTCGGACGAATCGTCAACGGTTATTTGGATTTTGCCGAAGAATATGCCAAACGGCAAGTTCCGCTCACAATGGAAGATTGGGCTAAACATTTGGATTTGATTTTGCAAGCAAACGGCAGAGATTTATTGAAACATGCAGGCAAAATAACAGCGACACTTGCCAAACAACATGCAGAAAATGAATTTGAAAAATACCGTCCCATTCAGGATAAATTTTTTGAATCGGATTTCGATAAAATTACAAAACTGATTAAATAATTTTTCGTAAGAGAACCGTGTTTGTGAAGATAATTTAAGCAATATGAAGTGCTGTAATCATTGGTGGATTAGGTTTGATTCAACACTTGAATGCAACTTTATTTTGCGGACAATAATTGAAACATCTCCCGCAAGCAACGCAATCGGCATCGTCGATTTCGTAGGTTTTGCGTGTGCGTTTGGTGGACAAACCTATCAACATTAAGGCAACCACTAATCCGAAAAATCCGCCGATAAGTTTCGAATAATTTCGAAAATCTTGTTTGATTTCGGCAACTTGCGTCGAAAGCATTTCAACCGTTAGGCTTTCTTGTCCGTAAAATGCTTGCAAATCCAACGACTGCACGGATTGCGGATTGTTTTCGTTTGCCATAACTTCATCATGCAACCGAACATCTTTGTGCATCTCACTGAATTTTTCGCTCATCGAAGACATAATCAACACACCCGCAATCATCATCAACGGTAGAAAAATGGCATATTTCAAAATTCGTTTGACTCCTTCGGAACGACTTTCTTTCACTTTGTTTTCGTAAGGCGGACGAATCGCATCCACCGGACAAGCATTGCGACATAAATCACAATTGATACATTCTTTTTTGGTGATTTTAATTTGTCTAAACGAAAATCTTGAAAACAAACTGAGAATTGCACCGTAAGGGCAGATAAATCGACAAAACGGACGTCCGGTGAAAATGGAAAAAATCAGTAATAATACGCCAAACAAAATCAACGGAAGTTCGCCACCCAAGCGGAAAATCCCAACAAACGGATCATAAGCACAAAGAATAAATCGACTGTTGGTTATGGCAAACAACACCGCAAAACCCAAGTAAATCCAAGGAAAAATCCTCAAAACACCTGTAACGGCTTTGGAGAGTCTGTAATTTTTCACATTCACAACTTCTTGCAAAGCCCCGAGCGGACACACGCCGGCACAAAACACTCTGCCAAAAAGCAACGCAAAAATAATCGGCAAAATAAAGAGCAACAAAACAAATAACGGAATGGTGAATCCGGAATTTCCTAACACCAACGCCACATTTTGTATCGCTCCAATGCTACATACACAGCCGTTTCTGAAAAATCCGAAGTATGCAACCGAAAAAATCGAAGTCAGAATAACAGGTCCACGAACTTGTTTTTTGATGACCGCCCATGCCACGAAACTCATCAAAATCACGAGTAACGCAATATCCATATACGACCAAAACGCTTCTTTTGGAATGAAAAGATGCTGTTCGGGATAAACGTATCCCAACTCAAAATCCGGCTGAGGAAAACGCTGAGCAAATATCGTTGTTGATATGAACGTCAAAATTGTGGAAAGAATTGTATTTTTTTTCATGTGTGAGGATGTATTTTTTTAATGAAAAAACAGGTATGCTACTAAAATTGCGGCAATGGCTCCGACTAAATCGGTGAGTAATCCGGCTTGTACGGCGTAACGTGTGCGTTTGATACCAACAGCACCGAAATACAAAGCGATGATGTAGAACGTGGTATCGGCAGAGCCTTGAAAAATACACGACAATCGTCCAACGAAACTATCGGCTCCGTAGGTCGACATGCTTTCAACCATCATCGCTCTTGCACCGCTTCCGCTGAGCGGTTTCATGATCGCAGTAGGCAAAGCAGCAACAAAATCGGTGTTTAATCCAACTGCGGAAACACACCAAGCGACTCCGTTAATCAAATAATCCATCGCACCGGAAGCCCTGAAAACAGCGATTGCAACCAACATTCCAACCAAATACGGAATAATTTTTATGGTGGTGTTAAATCCGTCTTTTGCTCCGTCGATAAACGCCTCGTAAACATTGATGCGTTTGTAAAAACCGCCGGCAATAAATCCGCAAATAATCAGTAGTAAAATTCCGTTGCTTGCCACACTCGAAACAACTTGCATTTTTTCGTCGGGTAGGGTAGAGAGGTAGTAGGTCAAACCTGCCAGCCCCCCCGTTATTCCTAATATCCAGCCCAAGATAACTTTATTGAACAGATTAATTTTTTGTTTGATTCCAACGAAAATAATCGCTGCCAAAGTTGAGCAATATGTTGCAATTAACAAGGGAATAAAAATATCGGTCGGGTTGCTTGCCCCCAAGATTGCACGTTGTGCGAGGATTGCGACAGGAATCACGGTCAAGCCGGATGTGTTGATGGCTAAAAACATGATTTGTGCATTGCTTGCGGTTTCTTTGTTGGGGTTGAGGTCTTGCAAACTTTGCATAGCCTTTAATCCGAGCGGTGTTGCGGCGTTGTCCAAACCCAACATATTGGCGGAAAAATTCATCAATAATTGTCCGGATGCCGGATGATTTTTGGGAATTTCGGGAAATAGTTTGCTAAAAAACGGACCGACAATTCTCGACAAAACGCCCACTGCACCTGCTTTTTCGCCGATATTCATCAAACCCAACCACAAGGTCATAATGCCGGTGAGAGGAAGTGCAATATCCAGCACTGCCATTTTCGACGCACTGAATGTTGCATCAATAATCGCCTTAAACGTAAGCGTGTCGCCGGTTATAGCAAAACTCAAAACGGCGACAACAAACGCCACCAAAAAAAATCCTATCCAAATATAATTTAGTACCATATTATTTTCGAGGGTGATTCATGCGGTATTTTCCGGAGATTTTTCCGCAGGAAATTTGTTCTAATTTTTTTCGCAACAACATTTTTCTCAAACTACTCAAATTATCTGTAAACATACGACCTTGCAAGTGATCGTTTTCGTGTTGAAGTACGCGTGCCACCATGCCACTGACGGTTTCGGTTTGGCGAACAAAATTTTCATCATCGTATTCGATTTTAATCGTTGGCTTTCGCGAAATATCTTCATTGATTGTTGGGACACTTAAACAACCTTCGTTGTACGACCACTCATCGCCGCTCTCTTCAAGGATTTCGAGATTGATATAAGTTTTTTGGAAGCCCGCCAAATCGGGGTGGTCTTCCTTAAAAGGGTCTGCATTCACGACCAGAACATTCACCGGAATATTCACTTGAATAGCCGCCAAACCCACGCCGTTTGCGTTATTCATAGTTTCATATAAATCGGCAATCAAGGTTTTCAGTTCAGGAAAATCGGCAGTAATTTTTTCCGATTTTTTTCGCAAGTTTGGATGCCCGAAGGCTAAAATGGGTCGTATCATGATTTGTTTTCGATTCTAACCCGCAAAGATACGAAAAATTTACCTATCTACCAAATTCCAAATACGATTGCAACATAATTGTCGCACTTATTTTGTCGACTGTCGCCTTGTTTTGACGGTCTTTCTTTTTAAGACCCATGTCAATCATGGATTGGAACGCCATCTTTGAGGTGAATCGCTCATCGACCCGCTTGATGGGAATACTTGGAAAAGTTTGTGCTAATTTTTTCACAAAAGGCTCGACAAATCTACTGCTTTCAGAAGGCGTTCCGTCCATTTGTTTGGGTTCGCCAACTAAAAAAAGTTCGACGTTTTCTTTAGACAAATAGGTTTTCAGAAAATCAAAAATTTCTGCGGAAGGCACGGTGGTCAGTCCGTTTGCGATGAGTTTGAGTTCATCGGTAACAGCGATTCCCACTCGTTTTTGTCCGTAATCAATGGCAAAAATTCGTCCCATACATTTTAGATTTCTTTTCCAAAAAATCGACGTGTGGATTTTGGGAAAATACCGTCTTTCACTTGTTTCACATCTTCGATGGAGTAAAATGCATTCGGACTTACATTTTGCAAAATATCCAGAACCTTGGGCAGATTCGTGCGATTCAACACGATGAAAATAATTTTTACTTTCCCGTTTCTGCCCTCGCCATCAATAAGCGTAAAGCCGAAAATTTCTTGTCGAAACGCCTCAATGAGAGCAGTGTCCTCGTTCGGCAAAATGACGCGAATAATCACATTTCCGATCGACAATTTTTCTTCAATAATCAAACCGATATAACTGCCGGATGCAAATCCTGCGGCGTAAGCGATAAAACATAACGGGTCGGACACGTACATAATCACTTCGCGAACGACCAAAAGCCAAATCAACGATTCGAAAAAACCCAAAATCGGTGCAATGTTTTTGTAGCCTTTCGACAGAAAAACCACTCGCAAAGTACCGATAGATTGGTCGATAATCCTTGCTGTAAAAATCAGCAACGGCAGGACTACCCAGTTGTACAGGTCGCCGGAACCTTCGAAAGCGGCGAAAATAGAAATTGATAGCATGATATTTTTTTTATTTCAATGTTTCGCGAACTTGAGACTCTAATTCGTCCATTAATTCCGGATTGTCGTTGAGGAGTTGTTTCACCGCATCGCGACCTTGTCCGAGTTTGGTCTCGCCGTAACTGAACCAAGAACCGCTCTTTTTGATGATGTTGTAATCAACGCCCAAATCCAAAATTTCGCCGACTTTCGAAATTCCTTCGCCATAAAGCAAATCAAATTCTGCGGTACGGAACGGAGGTGCCACTTTGTTTTTCACGATTTTCACTTTGACACGATTTCCAACCACGCTTTCGCCTTCTTTAATTTGCGTTTGACGACGAATATCCACTCGCACGGAAGCGTAGAATTTCAACGCATTTCCGCCCGTTGTGGTTTCAGGATTTCCAAACATCACGCCGATTTTTTCTCGCAATTGGTTGATAAAAATACAGCATGCTCCGGTTTTACTGATGGTTCCGGTGAGTTTACGCAACGCTTGCGACATCAAACGAGCATGAAGTCCCATTTTGGATTCACCCATTTCGCCCTCGATTTCGCTCTTTGGCGTAAGTGCCGCCACAGAGTCAATCACGATGAGATCAATAGCACCCGAACGAATCAAATTTTCGGCAATTTCAAGGGCTTGCTCGCCGTTGTCGGGTTGAGAAATCAATAAATCCTCAACATTGACACCCAATTTTTGGGCATAAAAACGATCGAACGCATGCTCGGCATCAATGAATGCCGCAATTCCGCCTAACTTTTGAACTTCAGCAATCGCATGAATTGCCAACGTAGTTTTTCCGGAAGATTCCGGTCCGTAAATTTCAACGATACGTCCTTTCGGAAAACCGCCAATACCAAGAGCTGCATCCACTCCGATAGAACCGGTCGAAATAACATCGACTTTCTCGATTGCATCATCGCCCATTTTCATGATTGCTCCTTTGCCGTAAGACTTTTCAATTTTGTCTAACGTGAGTTGAAGGGCTTTCAACTTTTCTGTTTTGTTGATTTGCTCAACATTTTCTTCTAATTTCTTTGCCATAATTAATGTATATTTAGTGATTGATAATTAATTTTGTGGAAATTTCTCCTGTTCGAAAATAAATTTATGTTCATTCTTTCACTTGCGATTTTCCGACTGCAAAGTTACAACAAAAAATCCAAAGAAAAAACTTAAAAAGTGTTAAAAAATGTTAAAAAGTGTTAAAATTTTAATAAATATCTGACAATGTGCAGATTAAAATTTCATCACACACATCAATCCATCTCGAAACGGCAACAATACATTTTGCGTTCGCAAATCGTTTTGAACTAAATCGTTAAATTCTCGAAGTGCGGAAACCTCTTTATCCGTAGCGTTTTCATTGATTACAGCACCACTCCAAAGAGCATTATCAGCAATCAAAACGCCTCCTTTCTTGAGTTTCGGCATCAACAAATCATAATACAGAGGATAGTTAATTTTATCCGCATCTAAAAAAATAAGTTCGAAAAAATCGTTTTCAAATTTGGGAATTTCGTTTTTGGCTTCACCGATTATCAACGTAATTTTTTCCGAAAGCCCTGATTTCTCAATGTATTTACGAATGATGTCTTCTTGTTCGGGATTGACTTCGATGGTATAAAGATGCGAATTTGGGTTGTTCATTCCGAGAGCCATCGAAAGTGCGGAAAACCCTGTAAATGTACCGATTTCCAAAACATATTGAGGTTTCAACATTTGAGCAATCAGATTCAAAAACTGTCCTTGCAATTTTCCCGACAACATTCTTGGATTAATAGATTTCAAGCGGGTTTCACGTTCCAATTCCTGCAAGATACGAGGTAAATCGGACGTGTGTTGATCCGCATATTCGCTGATAAGAGATGGCGTTATATTTTGAAATTCTGACATTTTTTTTCTGCAAAGGTACGAATTTTTTTTGATTTTCATTTTTTTTTACTATCTTTGCACCATGAATTTTGTCGATATATTTTTTGTAATCCCTCTGCTTTGGTTTAGTTTCAAAGGCTGGAAAAACGGTGCTGTTATGGAGTTTGTCCAACTTGCATCTATTGTTTTAGGTATTTTTGTTGCCTCAAAATTTTCACATTTTTTAGGGAATTATTTTAATTTCGAAAGCGAATATACCGGAATTTTGTATTTCGCGATAACATTTATTGCTGTGGTTGGTATGCTATTTTTAGCAGGTTATATCATCACAACGTTTATCAAAATGATTATGTTGGGTTGGGCGAATCGCTTGCTGGGCGTGGCTTTTGCATTAGCAAAAACAATTTTATTGATGAGTGTTTTGGTGTTTTATTTCAATAAAATCGACCGCGAAGAAACTATTTTTCCGAAAGAGAAACGTGATGAATCTCTTTTGTTTCGCCCCATAGAAAAAGTTGCACCAATGGTTATGCCAACCTTGATGCAACTTTGGGAAAAATTCAATAAAGAAGTTATTGACGATTAGTTTGCAGGAAATCCGATAGCCTGATTCAACACCGGATAATAATTACTACCTAAATTCAATGTTTTGATGAATTGTTCGCTGTCGAATCTGCCGATAGCAACCGTTGCTAAACCTGCGGAAGCACAGTACAGATAGACATTTTGCGACACATTTCCGGCATCGGTATGACTGTATTTTTTTCTGCCTTCATCGTTAGGCTGACGTTCCATTTTACTCCAATCGGAAACATACGCCAACAATAGGGGAGCGTTGAATAATGTTGCTTGTTGTTGAGCAAACACTTCACGATGATCGCCTCTAAGATGCAATTTCAATTCGTGAGTTTGGTTCAGATATTCATAAACACCATCTTTGGTAGCAACAAAAATCACGATTTGTTGTGCGTTTGTTGCAGTTGGTGCAGTCATTCTGCCATCTTCACGATTCACGCCGGAAGCAGCCCAGAGCAAATTGGAAAGTTCTTGTTGAGACAATTCTCTTGGTGCAAATTCTCGTTGAGTTTTGCGATTGTTCAAAGCTTCCATCAATGGCATTCCGCCTGTTTTTTCCGGTGCAGGAAGTTTGATGTTTTGAGTTTGTGCGGTGCAGCTCACGAGTGTGAACATCGCGATTGCTGCGGTAAAAATTTGTTTTTTCATAATTGTTTTTTTTTAATTGGTGATGTTTATATTTTGTTTAATGAGATAGTCCGCAATTTGTACAGCATTCGTTGCAGCGCCTTTTCTTAGATTATCCGCAACAATCCAAAGATTCAGAGAATTTGGATGAGAAAAATCTCGACGAATTCGTCCGACAAATGTTTCGTTTTTATGTTCGCTGTGAAGTGGCATCGGATAGAGATTATTTTCAGGATCATCAAGGACTTCCACACCCGGAAATTCGGACAATAATTGATGCACATCATTCAAATCAAAATCGCGTTCAAATTCAATGTTCACGGCTTCACTGTGTCCGCCTGTAACGGGCACACGCACGACGGTTGCGGTGATTTGCATATTGGGTGCAACCAAAATTTTGCGAGTTTCATCAACCAATTTTTGCTCTTCGGTTGTGTAGCCGTCGGCATTGAAAGTTCCGCCATGTGGAAACAAATTGAGATGAATTTGATGCGGATAAATTTTTTGTGTTTCGCGTCCTGCGATTTCATCTTTCAACTGACGAACCGCTGCAACGCCCGTTCCGGAAACGGATTGATAAGTTGACACGACCACACGTTTAATACCGTATTTCCGGTGCAACGGAGCCAAAACCATCACCATTTGAATAGTTGAACAATTCGGATTTGCAATAATTTTTGTGTTGGTTGTGATTGCTGAAGCGTTGATTTCCGGCACTACCAGAGGCACTTCGGAGTTCATTCGCCATGCCGATGAATTGTCAATAACAAACGTTCCGATTTCCGCAAATCTCGGTGCATACTCCAATGAAATCGTTCCACCGGCAGAAAATATCGCAATGTCCGGTTGTTTGGCAATCGCATCTTCGATACCGATAACCGCATAGTTTTTTCCGAAGTATGTTACGGTTTTACCCACCGATCGTGCCGAAGCGACGGGTAGCAATTCGATTTTATCGTATCCGAATTCCTCCAAAACTTTAAGCATCACCGTTCCGACAAGCCCTGTTACTCCAACTATTGCGATTTTCATGTGTATTTTTTTTTACAGCCCACAAAGATACGAAAAAAAAACGAAATATGGAGATATTTCGTTTTTTTTTAATATTAAGTTTTTTTTTTCAAAATAAATTCGTATCTTTGCATTCAGGAAAAATAAAATTAAAATCAAATATGGCAAACTACAAAATGCATTTACTGATTTGTGGCGGCACGGGATGTAAAGCCGCACAAGCAGATGAGATTTTGACCAATCTACGTCAAGTCGTAGAAGACAAAGGTCTCGAAAATGAAGTTCAGGTCATTCACACAGGATGTTTCGGTTTTTGCGAAAAAGGTCCTATCGTGAAAGTACTTCCGGACAACACGTTTTACACGCAAGTTACACCCGACGATGCACGCGAAATTGTGGAGGAACACATCATCAAAGGTCGTAAAGTATCGAGATTACTCTACGAAGATCCAACCACAAAAGAGCATATCTCTGACTCGAAACACATGGGGTTTTATCTCAAACAACATCGTGTAGCCTTACGGAATTGCGGGTTTATCGATCCCGAAAACATTTACGAATACATTGCTCGTGAAGGATATTCCGCTCTTGGCAAGTGTTTGACGGAATTGGATCCGCAAAAAACGTGCGACATCATCAAACAATCCGGACTTCGCGGTCGCGGTGGTGGCGGATTTCCAACAGGCTTGAAATGGGAAATCACCAAAAACGTTCCAGGCGACCAAAAATACGTGGTTTGCAATGCCGACGAGGGCGATCCGGGAGCGTTTATGGATCGTTCAATTTTGGAAGGCGACCCGCATTGTGTGATCGAAGCCATGGCGATTTGTGCTTACGCAATCGGGGCAAACAAAGGATTGGTCTACATTCGTGCCGAATATCCTTTGGCTATCGAACGTTTGAAAATTGCCATTGAACAGGCTCGTCAATATGGCTTGTTAGGTACAGATATTCTGGGTACAGGTTTCAATTTCGAAATGGAAATTCGTTATGGAGCAGGAGCTTTCGTTTGCGGTGAAGAAACAGCGTTGATTCACTCAATGGAAGGTATGCGTGGCGAACCTACATTCAAACCGCCTTTCCCTTCTGTATCGGGCTATTTGGGCAAACCAACTTGCGTAAACAACGTAGAAACATTTGCCAATGTTCCGACGATCATCAATCATGGTGCGGAATGGTTCAGATCTATCGGAACCGAAAAATCTCCGGGAACCAAAGTATTTGCGTTGGCGGGACAAATCAACAACGTTGGCTTGATTGAAGTGCCGATGGGAATTACACTTCGAGAAGTTATTCACGAAATCGGTGGTGGAATTAAAAATGGAAAAAAATTCAAAGCCGTTCAAACGGGAGGTCCTTCGGGCGGTATGTTGACCGAAAAACATTTGGATACGCCGATTGATTTTGACAATCTTGTCGCTGCGGGCTCTATGATGGGATCGGGCGGTATGATTGTGATGGACGAAGATAGTTGTGCGGTTTCTATGGCGAAATTCTACTTGGAATTTACCGTTGAAGAATCTTGCGGAAAGTGTTCGCCTTGCCGAATCGGTAACAAACGACTTCACGAAATGTTGGAGGAAATTTCTCACGGAAAAGGTACGATGGAAATTCTCGACAAACTTCGCAATTTGAGTCAAGTGATTAAAGATACATCGCTTTGCGGATTGGGACAAACTTCTCCAAACCCCGTACTTTCTACGATTGAGAACTTCTGGGATGAATATGTTGAGCACGTTGTGGAGAAAAAATGTCGTGCCGGTCAATGTAAAGATTTGATGCAATACTTTATTATAGAGGAAAAATGTGTAGGCTGTACGGCTTGTGTTCGCGTTTGTCCGGTAAATGCTATTGCAGGCGAAAAGAAAGTTCCGCACACGATCAAACAAGATCTTTGTATCAAATGCGGTGCATGTGTCGAAAAATGTAAGTTTAACGCAATCATCACAAAATAATGGAAACAGTAAAATTAATCATAGACAACAAAGAAGTTGAAGTTGCAAAAGGCACGACAGTCCTGAAAGCAGCTCACGAGTGCGGCATTGAAATTCCAACGCTGTGCTATTTTTCGATCGATGGCATGAACATTGAGAACAAACCCGGTGGATGTCGCGTTTGCGTAGTAGAAATAGAAGGTCGCCGAAACTTGGCACCTGCTTGTGCTACCGATTGCGAAAACGGAATGATAGTCCATACACACAGTATGCGTGTGATCAACGCACGTCGCACGGTCGTAGAACTCATTCTTTCCGACCACCCCGCAGACTGCTTGGTGTGCGGAAAAGCCGGAAAATGCGAATTGCAAGATTTAGCTCAAAGGCTTGGTATTCGTGCGATTCCGTATCAAGGCGAACAATCAACTTATCGTAAAGATATGTCGCCGTCGATCCTTCGCGATGTAGATAAATGCGTGATGTGTCGTCGTTGCGAAATGATGTGTAACCGAGTACAATCGGTTGGTGCACTTTCGGCAATTAATCGAGGTTTTACAAGTGTTGTAGCACCTGCGTTTGAAATGGATTTGGAAAAATCTCCATGTACCTATTGCGGACAGTGCGTTACAGCGTGTCCGACCGGAGCATTGACCGAAGTTGACCACACATCAAAAGTGATTCGTGCACTTTCCGATCCAACCAAGACCGTCATCGTGCAAACCGCTCCGGCTGTTCGCGTGGCCTTAGGCGAGGAGTTTGGAATCCCGGCAGGAACAAGTGTTACCGGACAAATGGCAGCAGCATTACGTCGTTTGGGTTTCAATGCGGTGTTCGATACGGATTTCGCAGCAGACCTTACCATCATGGAAGAAGGTACAGAATTATTAGACCGCATTGGCAGATTCTTGAAAGGCGATAAAACAGTGAAGTTGCCGATTTTGACGTCTTGTTGTCCGGGTTGGGTGAATTTCTTTGAAACGAATTTTACCGATTTGCTCGATGTTCCTTCAACAGCGAAATCTCCGCAACAAATGTTTGGAGCAATTGCAAAAACATATTATGCGGATAAAATCGGCGTGAAACGTGAGGATTTAGTGGTTGTTTCGATCATGCCTTGTTTGGCAAAAAAATACGAATGTCAACGTGATGAATTCAAAGTGAACGATAATCCTGATGTGGATATTGTACTCTCAACTCGTGAATTGGCGGGCTTAATCAAACAAGCCAACATTGATTTCAAAAATTTGGCTGCAGAAGATTTCGACACACCACTTGGAGAATCAACCGGTGCAGGTGCTATTTTCGGTGTTACCGGAGGAGTCATTGAAGCCGCAACACGTACGGCTTACGAAGTATTCACAGGAAAAAAATTAGAAAAAGTGGAGTTCGAAGCCATTCGTGGTTTGGAAGGTATTCGTTCTGCAGCGATTGATTTCGATGGCAAACTTATGGTAAAAATAGGTATCGCTCACGGCTTGTCGAATGCTCGCAAACTCTTGGAAGACGTGCGTCAAGGAAAATCACAGTTCCATGCAATTGAAGTGATGGCTTGTCCGGGTGGTTGCATTGGCGGTGGCGGACAACCTTACAGTCAAGGCAATAATTTCGAAACTTTGAAAAAACGTTCAGCTGCGATTTATGCTGAAGATAAAGGTAAAAAACTTCGGAAATCTCACGAAAATCCGTACATCAAAAAATTGTACGAAGAATTTTTGGGAGAACCCGGTGGAAAAAAAGCACACGAACTATTGCACACGCATTATTTCGATAAAAGTAAAAAGGAAATTGTAATCGACTAAAAATCTCAAAACCATGGCAAAATTAATCTTATCAAATGATAAAATAGAGAAAATTAAAGCGATTTGCAAGAGCTTTAATAATGAAAAAGGTGAAGTCATCAACGTACTTCACAAAGTGCAAGGCACGCTGGGTTATCTCCCTGCGGAAGTGCAAGAAGTGATTGCTCAAGAGTTGAATGTTTCTTTGGCACACGTTTACGGCATTGTAACGTTCTACTCGTTTTTCTCGATGACTCCGAAAGGCGAACATCCGATTTCGATTTGCACCGGAACGGCTTGCTACGTGCGGGGTGCAGAAAAAGTTTTGGACGAATTCAAACGTCAACTCAGCATTAAAGTTGGAGAAACTACTCCGGACGGAAAATTTTCTATCAACTGTCTGCGTTGCGTTGGTGTTTGCGGTTTAGCGCCGATTGTGTATGTGGGCGACAAGGCTTACGGCAAAATGACACCGGAAATTGTAAAAGATGTCCTTGCGGAATACATATAAACAACAATGGATTTCGGGCTTTTTATTAGCCCTTTTTCTGGCGTTTTATTTTAATATCACGTTCTTTTCTCACGTGCATATCGTGGAGGGCGAACGTGTTGTGCACTCGCATATTTACAATCAGCATCACAACAATTCGTGCGGATGTCATAACGATAGTTCGGGCGGTCACACGCCCAACGAATTGCTTTTGATTTGTAAAAATTCCGCATTCGAAACGTTGAAAGCGATTCCGTCAACGACTGTTTCGAATCCCGTAACGATTATTTCCGATGATGCAAAAATTTTCATATCGGAACGTATCGAAGTCGGTTTTAGTGATTATTTTTATTTAAGAGGACCTCCGGTAGCGTAGTGTTACCGCTCTTTCTCTTATTTTAATAATTACTAAATCAAATTTTATGAAAACAAAATTTATAGGATTTTTTATCCTCATTTTCCATATTACAACCTTATTTTCACAAACCAAATCAAGCGATGTACACATCATCGGACATATTGATCAACAAACCGGAGAACACACGCTACAAGCCTTAGATTTGTCCGGAATCGTTGTTACCGGCTCTCGAAACGAAGTCAATCGTAGAGAATCTTCAACGATTGTCGGCGTTTTATCCACACGACTTTTTGAAACTTCCGGAGCCGTTTGTGTGGCGGATGTGCTCGGTTTTCAACCCGGATTGCGTGTTGAAAATACGTGCAACAATTGCGGTGCACCGGAACTTCGTATCAACGGATTGAGCGGTCAATACTCGCAAATTCTAATCGACGGTCGTCCGATTTTCAGTTCGCTCGCAAGTGTCTATGGCTTGGAACAATTTCCGACCGGAATGATTGAACGCATCGAAGTGGTTCGCGGCGGTGGCTCTGCATTGTACGGCTCCAACGCGATTGCCGGAGTTGTGAATATCATTACCAAAGAACCGCTACAAAATTCGATTTCACTTTCGAACACAACCGGAATTTTTGGAAAAGGAAAAACCGACGTGAACACTGTACTGAATGCCTCTTTCGTAACCGATGATTTCAAAACCGGTGTGTATTTGTTTGGTACGGCAAACAATCGCGATGCCTACGACCGCAACAATGACGGCTTTTCAGATGTGCACAAACTTCGTTCGGAAACCTTAGGTTTTAGTGCTTATTACAACCTAACCAACCGTTCCAAATTGACTTTGGATTATCATCGCATCAACGAATTTCGTCGTGGCGGAAATCATCTCGATCGCCCTCCACACGAGGCGAACATTGCCGAACAGGCGATTCATCAAATCAATGGCGGAGGTTTGAAATACAATCTTTTTTCGAAAGATTACAAACATCGTTTTAACATTTATACATCGATGCAAAAAATAAATCGTGAAAGTTATTACGGCACCGACCAAGACCTCGATGCCTACGGATTTACGAGGGATTTAACGTTTGTTGCAGGTTCGCAATACACTTATTCGATGGATATTTTTTGGTTTATGCCTGCTGATTTTACAGGTGGAATAGAATATATCGACAGTGATTTGGACGACCAAATGCCGGCTTATGACAGACATCTTAAACAACGTGCAAAAAGTTTCGGTGGATACGTTCAAAACGAGTGGAAAACCGAGCGTTTCAGCCTGTCGGTGGGTGCACGTTTAGACAAACATAATTTGATGAAAAACGCCGTTTTTTCGCCACGTATAAACACACGTTATGCGTTGAATAAGAACGTTACTTTTCGTGCAAGTTATTCGAGTGGTTATCGTGCTCCGCAAATTTTTGATGAGGATCTACACGTTGCGGCAGTAGGCGGAGAGGTGTTGTTGATCTCTGTTGATCCAAACTTAAAACCGGAGTATTCCAACAGTTTTAATGCTTCGATTGATTGGAATAAACAATTCGGCGGAGTGGCGACCAATCTTTTGGTTGAAGGGTTTTACACCGATTTGAAAGATGTGTTTGTGCTTGAAGAAATTGAAAATACTGCGGATCATAATTTGCATTTTATGAGAACCAATGCCGAAGGTGCGGTGGTACAAGGGATTAATTTCGATTTGAATGTGGGTATAACATTTAAACTTTTGGCAAATGCAGGTTTTACTTTGCAACGCAGTCGTTACAAAGCACCACACGAATGGTCGGAAGATGTTGATCCGGTAAAACAAATGTTACGTGCTCCGAATCACTACGGATACGTGGCTTTGAACTATACGCCAATGAAAGATTTTACCATTTCCGCAACCGGAAATTACACCGGTTCCATGTTAGTTCCGCATTTTGCGGGCTATATCGACGAAGACGAATTGAAAAAAACGCCGTCATTTTTCGAGGCGGGATTGAGATTGGCATACAATTTTCAACTATCCAAAATGTTGAAAATGGAAGTTAATGCAGGCGTAAAAAATATGTTTGACCAATTCCAAAAAGACATAGACCAAGGTGCATTCCGCGATTCGGAATATATTTACGGACCGCGAATGCCGAGAACAATTTATTTTGGTGTGAAATTTGCGATATAAATTTCGAAAATCAGTTAAGCATTTTCCACAACATATCGTCTTGTGCTCGCAGCCATGTTAGTTGGCGTTTAGCGTAACGTCGCGAATGTGTTTTAATGTCGATGATGGCTTGTTCCAAAGAAATTTTTCCGTCGAAATGTTCGAACAATTCTTTGTAACCCACCGTATTCAAGGCGTTCAGATGTTTGAACGGATATAGATTTTTTGCCTCCTCAAGCAATCCGTTTTGTATCATCACATCTACACGTCGGTTGATGCGATGATACAAGTCGTCTTTATCGCGATTTACGGCAATGCGTTCGATTGCAAAATCACGTTCTTTCTTAGTGTTGGTGCGGAGTTCAGAGTAAGGCTTTCCGGTTTGCAAACACACTTCCAATGCTCGTCGTAAACGTTTGTGATTCGCTAAATCAGTCTGTCCATAAAACACAGGATCCAGAATTTTCAACTGACTTCGAAGAGCCTCAATCCCTTGTGTTTTGTAGAGATTCTCAATCTCTTCGCGAAGTTGTTCGTCGGGGTCGGGAAGGTCGTCGATTCCATGGCAAACCGCATTCACATAAAGTCCGGAACCACCCACCATAACAACACTTTCGTGTGTTTGAAATAATTTTTTCAACAACTCCAAAACATCTGTTTCAAACTTCGAAACGCTGTAATACTCCTCAATACCGATGTGTGCGATGAAATGATGTTTCACTTCTGCCAATTCTTGTTCCGAAGGACGTGCAACACCAACGTTCAATTCTTTATAGAATTGTCGCGAATCTGCCGAAATAATTTCTGTCCCCAACTCTTTGGCAACATCAATGGCATAGGCAGTTTTTCCTACTCCGGTAGGACCTTCAATAACAATGAGTTTGTTTTTTGCAGACATTTCCGTCGCAAAGATATCTATTTCAATCCTTCCAGATATTCAATCAATCGTGCCATGTTTGAGATAAACACAGCGGATGTAATACCCATCGTTGGCGATGTTGGGTCTGAGAATGTAGATGTATCGTATTCGTCACCAACATTTGTCGACACAAAACGTGTATCGTTAGAATTTTTTTGATTGAGTGAATTTGCCGGAATCGGTTTGAAAACGTTGCTGGTAGATGGTAGTGGGGTAAGCCACAAACCGTCGCTGTTAAGCGAAGTAATCAATTCCCTGATGGTGGTTTGAGTTCCTCCGAAACGTCCTCCTCCTGCTCTTGAATAGAATCTTGGAAGTGGAACGAATTCTTTTGCAAACAACGGCGATGTATTGTGAATTTCTTCGAGTGTAACCGCTTTGGCTGCTTCGTACTGTTCTCTCAATCTTGCGATATTTGCACTACCAAACGAGCTCATGTGTCCGATGGTTCCTGCAATTTCGTCGTTATGAAAATAAAATCCGGTTGCGATATTACTTCCTCTACGGTGCGTGTACATGGGTATTCCGGTAACGGGGTCGATATTTCTTGGGAAAACAATGTTGGTGCCACTTCTGTTTCGTCCGGCACGAGCAATATCTTCATCGCTCAAGGCAATGCTTTCTAAAAAGTCGATTGCTGCAGGTATTCCATTCAAAAATTTGGTTTCTCCGGTCAGATGATAGAAATTTTGCATCACACCGATCATTTCAATAGTATGTGAGGTATTGATTGCGATTGGTTCATAACTACGAGCCGGAGAAGGTTTCAACGTTACGGCATCGTATTGTCTCGACCAACCTGCTGCAGGTTGTCCGTTTTGCAAAATAATCATCACATTCATACCGCGAGCAATGGCATTTCTAAGTTCCGGAGTATCCTCAATGACGTGAGTTTGCAGACATTTAATCAAGAACAGGATATTGGTCAAACTTACATCATCGTTCAAGGTCAGATGAACGGTGTATCCGCCTTTCGGATCAAGAGGCCAACGTTCGGGCCATCCGCCTGCCGGGTATTGACTTTCGAGAACCATGTCAATGGCTTTTTGCAATGGTCCGCGAAACTGTTCATCTCGTTTGATGAGATATATTCTCAACAAAAGTTCGGCTGCTCTGCCGTGAACATAGTCGTCAAACGTTCCGGATTGTCCGTAGTTTGTCATCATTTCTTCCATTCGCCAAGCTTGTTTACCGATGGTATTGTACCAGCGGGCAGTACTTCCTGCTCCTGCGGTATTGGTGAAATAGTTCCACCCACCGGATTCAAGTTGTCCGTCAATCAGCGATTTTGCTGATTTCTCAGCAAGGTTGTAATAAAATTCATCGTTGGTGGCATTGTAAAGATCTAAGAATACGTTGCCCATGCCAACGGTTCCATTACCTTCGACCCAGCCCATCGTTGGATAAGCCTCTAATTCTCCCCAACGGCGAGATTTATCAGGTAGATAGTGCCATACGTAGGCACCGTTTTCGCCAATTTTTTGGTCAATGGCGGTTGCAGCTCTTTTCATGGCAGCCAAAACTTCGTTTCGAGTTTGCGCATACGATGAAATCGCAAAAAGAGTAAGCGACAGAATGATGATGATTTTTTTCATGATAATTTTTGGTATTTTTTGGTTTGATTTTGCAAAGATACGAAAAAAATTTGACATAGAGAGAATTTTTTGTTTCTCTTTTCTTTTGTTATCTCATTTTTTTTTTGTATCTTTGCAAGTTATTTGTGTTTTCAACACAAGAATAAGACAAAATCAAACAATCAAACAATCAAAATCATAACAAACATGGCAAAAAACAAACAAATGCTAACTTGTGATGGCAATCAGGCTGCGGCTCACGTGGCTTACATGTTCAGCGAAGTCGCTGCAATTTATCCCATCACACCTTCTTCCAACATGGCCGAATACGTAGACGAATGGGCTGCAAACGGTCGTAAAAACATCTTTGGAGATACTGTAAAAGTAGTCGAAATGCAATCGGAAGCCGGTGCTGCCGGTGCGGTTCACGGCTCGCTTCAGGCGGGTGCATTAACTTCAACATTTACGGCTTCTCAGGGTTTATTGTTGATGATTCCCAACATGTACAAAATTGCCGGAGAACTACTCCCGGGCGTTTTTCACGTGAGTGCTCGTACACTTGCAGGACATGCACTGTCAATTTTCGGAGACCATTCCGATGTGTATTCTTGTCGCCAAACCGGTTTCGCTTTCTTGGCATCGGGTTCGGTTCAAGAAGTTATGGATTTGGCGGGTGTAGCACACTTGACATCGCTTAAAGCACGTGTTCCGTTCCTGCATTTCTTCGACGGATTCCGCACCTCACACGAGATGCAAAAAATTGAAGTGATGAATCAAGAGGATTTGTTACCGCTGTTGGATCAAAAAGCATTGCAAACATTTCGCGATAATGCTTTGAATCCTGAACGCCCTGTAACTCGCGGTACTGCTCAAAATCCTGATGTGTTTTTCCAAGCGAAAGAAGCGTTGAACAGTTATTACGACGCTGTTCCGGATATGGTGAACGATTGCATGATTCAGATTTCTAAAATCACCGGTCGTGATTACAAACCATTCACATACTACGGTGCAGCAGATGCTGAAAACGTAGTGGTAGCAATGGGTTCGGTTACTGAAACCATTCGTGAAACGATTGACTATTTGAATGCAAAAGGCGAAAAATTCGGCTTGATTAGCGTTCATTTGTTCCGTCCGTTTTCTGCGAAATATCTGATGAACGTGGTTCCTGCTTCGGCAAAACGTATCTGCGTTTTGGATCGTGCAAAAGAAATCGGTTCTGCGGATCCGTTGTATTTAGACGTTGTTGAAGCATTTGCAGATGTTGAGAAAAAACCAATGATCATCGCAGGTCGCTACGGTTTGTCATCGAAAGATACAACACCCGAACAAATGGTTTCTGTTTTTGACAACTTGAAAGCAGCCAAACCGATGCACAAATTTACCGTAGGTATTGTCGATGATGTTACCAAACATTCATTGCCGATATTGCCCGCTATCAGTGTAGTTCCGGAAGGTACGTATGAAGCGAAATTCTATGGTTTGGGTGCTGACGGAACAGTTGGTGCAAACAAAAATTCGATCACGATTATCGGAGATAATACCGACAAATATTGTCAAGCGTATTTCCAATACGACAGTAAAAAATCCGGTGGTTACACCTGTTCGCATTTGCGTTTTGGCGACAAGCCGATTCGTTCGCCGTACTTGGTTGGAACGCCTGATTTTGTTGCATGTTCCGTGCCTAACTACGTTCACAAATACCCCATGTTGAAAGGGTTGAAAAAAGGTGGTTCGTTCTTGTTGAATTCTCAGTTAAGCCCTGATGAAACTAAAAATAATTTGCCGAATTCAATGAAAAAATATCTGGCGGAAAACAACATTTCGATGTATGTGATGAACGCTACGAAAATCGCTGAAGAAATCGGTTTGGGTAATCACACCAACACTATTTTGCAATCGGCATTTTTCAAGATTACCAACGTAATTCCTTACGAACAAGCGGTTGCCGAAATGAAACGTATGATTGAATATTCTTACGGTAGAAAAGGTGAAAAAGTTCTCCAAATGAACTATGCCGGTGTTGATCGTGGTGCGGATTATGTCAAAGTTGAAATTCCTGCGGAATGGGCGAAATTAGACGGAAAAGATGAGGTGACTATTGATGCAAATATCCCGGAATTTATCCGTAATTTTGTGATTCCGGTCAACAATCAGCTTGGCGATAATTTGCCGGTGAGTGCGTTCAAAGGTCGCGAAGACGGTACATTCCCTGCGGGTACATCGAAGTACGAAAAACGCGGTGTTGCCGTAAACGTTCCCGAATGGAATGCCGCAAATTGTATTCAGTGTAATCAATGTTCGTACATTTGTCCTCACGCTACGCTCCGTCCGTTCTTGATGACGGAGGACGAAGTGAAAAAATGTCCTGCCGGAACAAATGTGGTCAAAGCGATTGGCAAAGAATTCGAAGGTTATCAATATCGCATGCAGTTGAGTCCGCTTGATTGTATGGGTTGCGGAAACTGTGTGGATATTTGTCCTGCGAAAACCAAAGCGTTAGAGATGAAACCAATTGCAACACAAGAGGCTGAAATCGAACGTTGGAATTATATTGATAAAACGATTCCTTACAGAAGTGAGTTGACCGACAAATTCAAAAACGTTAAGAGCAGTCAGTTTGCACAACCGTTGTTCGAGTTTTCAGGAGCGTGTACAGGTTGCGGGGAAACGCCGTATATCAAGCTTATCACGCAGTTGTTCGGTGAGCGTATGACCGTTGCAAATGCAACAGGATGCTCGTCGATTTACGGCGGCTCTTGTCCTTCGATGCCTTACACGGCGAACTACAAAACCGGTCATGGTCCTGCTTGGGCGAACTCGTTATTTGAAGATCCTGCCGAGTTTGGTTATGGTATGTCGCTTGCAACCACGAATATTCGTGATCGCATCGAGCGTTTGATGAAAGCTGCAATTGATGAGAAAAAATGTTCCGCAGAATTGTCAGGTTTGTTTGCAGAGTGGATTGCTAACAAAAACAACGGCGAAAAATCGATTGAAATTTCTAATAAAATCAAACCGCGTATCGCAAAAGGCGAATGTGAGTATTGCAAAGAAATCAACAAGTACAGCCAATATCTCATCAAAAAATCGCATTGGATTTTTGGTGGCGACGGATGGGCTTACGATATCGGTTTCGGTGGATTGGATCACGTGATTGCGTCCGGCGATAATGTGAATATCTTGGTCATGGATACCGAAGTTTATTCAAACACCGGAGGTCAAGCGTCGAAATCTACGCCTGTTGCTGCGATTGCGAAATTTGCTGCTGCCGGAAAACGCATTCGTAAAAAAGATTTGGGCGTTATTGCGATGAGTTACGGTTATGTTTACGTTGCACAAATTGCGATTGGTGCGGATTATGCTCAGGCTTTCAGAGTGATGAAAGAGGCTGAGGAATTCAATGGACCATCGATTGTTATTGCATACTCGCCATGTATCAACCACGGTTTGAAAAGCGGTATGGGAACTACAACGTTGGATAGTAAACGTGCTGTTGAATGCGGTTACTGGCATTTGTGGAAATACGATCCACGTTTGGCAGAGCAAGGACAAAATCCGTTCGTTCTCGAAAGCAAGGAGCCTGATTTCAGTAAATTCCAAACGTATATTGATGGTCAAGTTCGCTACAGTTCGCTTAAACAATCGTTTCCGGCTGAGGCAGATGCCTTGTTCAAAGCCGCAGAGGAAAATGCGAAATGGCGTTACAACCAGTACAAGCGATTCGCTGAACAGAATTGGTCGTAAAAATTACAAGGGCGGGTTTGAAAAAACCCGCCCTTTGTAATTTTAGTGATTTCTCCGTTCGGTGGCGATTCTATTGTTGTCGAACAAGGGAATACACCGATACGGGTTATTTCGAAGTTACACTATAATTCGGTGCCTCTTTTGTGACGGAAATATCATGCGGATGACTTTCGATTAACGAGGCGGATGTGATTTTTGTGAATGTTGCGTTGTGTCGCAATTCGTCAATTGTTTCGACTCCGCAATAGCCCATTCCCGAACGCAAACCGCCTGTTAATTGAAATACGATTTCCGACAATGTGCCGCGATAAGGCACACGTCCTTCAACGCCTTCGGGAACAAATTTTGTGGCATCCGATTGAAAATATCGGTCTTTGCTTCCCGCATTCATCGCGGCAAGCGAGCCCATACCTCGATAAGATTTGTAACTCCTGCCTTGATAAATTTCTACTTCACCCGGACTTTCAAACGTTCCTGCAAACATACTGCCCAACATCACCGCATTGGCACCGGCACCAATGGCTTTGGTGATATCGCCGGAGAATTTAATACCGCCATCGGCAATAATTGTTTTACCGTGTTTTTCGGCTTCCTCCGCACAATCTATAATCGCCGAAAGTTGCGGAACACCAATACCTGCTATCACACGCGTGGTGCAAATCGAACCCGGACCAATACCCACTTTGATAATATCCGCACCGTGCTTGATTAAATCTTTGGTTGCAGCTGCAGTTGCCACGTTTCCCCCGATAATCGGCAGTTTCGGATAACGATGTTTAATTTTTTCAATAATTTTTAGAACTTTTTCACTGTGTCCGTGTGCCGTGTCCACCGCCAACACATCAACTTGTGCATCAACGAGAGCCTTCACTCTATCCATTGTATCCGTAGAAGTTCCAACGCTTGCACCTACCAACAATCGTCCTTTTTTATCTTTCGATGCATTCGGATATTGAATAATTTTTTCGATATCTTTAATCGTGATAAGTCCTTTAAGTTTGAAATCTTTGTCAATCAACGGAAGTTTTTCCACACGATGTTTCGCCAAAATTTTTGTCGCCTCTTTCAAAGTTGTGCCAACAGGTGCGGTAACAAGCCTTTCCTTCGTCATCACGTTTGAAATCGGTTGATTGAAATTCGTTTCAAATCTCAAATCTCGATTGGTAATAATACCAACTAATTTACCGTCTTTTTCAACAATGGGAACGCCCGAAATTTTGTATTTTTTCATCAATTCCACAGCATCTGTAACCGGATTTTTCGGATGCAGATAAAACGGTTCTGTAATCACGCCGTGCTCACTGCGTTTCACTTTGTCCACTTGAACGGATTGTTCGTCAATACTCATATTTTTATGAATAATCCCAATACCGCCTTCTCTGGCAATTGCTACGGCAAGACGGTGTTCGGTAACGGTGTCCATCGCCGCACTGATGAGCGGGATATTGAGTTCGATTCCGTTGCAAAGTTTGGTATTCAGTTTAACCTCGTGAGGTAGAATTTCGCTCCGTCCGGGAACAAGCAAAACATCATCAAACGTCAAACCGTTTGACACTATTTTTTGGTTGAAATTGATAATTTCTTTTTTGATTTTTGGGGTAGATTTGTTCATTTTTGAGGATTATTTAGAGTACAAAGATACAAAATTTTATTGAGAATTGAGAATTTATTTTAACCCAATATCTGTGCGATAAAACAGATTTTCGCATTCTATTTTTTTAACAGATTCCAATGCCTTGATACGAGCATCATTCAGGTCTTTTCCTTGTCCGATAACAATCATCACTCGACCGCCTGCCGTAAGCAATTTTCCGTTTTTTTCGGTTGTTCCCATGTGATAAATCGTGGTTTCGATATCATTGGGAATTTTGATTTCAAAACCTTTTTCGTAATGGTCGGGATAACCTTTTGATGCCATCACAATTCCTAAAATCGGATAATCGTCCCACTCGATTTCGATGTGTTTTCCGTCGGCAATTCCGCAAAAAACATCGAAAATATCGCTCTTTAATTTCGGTAAAATAATCTCTGTTTCCGGATCTCCGAAACGTGCATTAAATTCGATTACTTTGATACCGTTTTGGGTTTTCATCAACCCGCCGTAAAGCACGCCGGAAAAGGGAATGCCTTCTTTCATCATCGCCTCTGCTGTGGGTTTCATAATGTTTTCCAATGCAAATTTTTTGTCGTCTTCGGTGATGAATGGAAGTGGTCCGTAAACGCCCATTCCGCCGGTGTTCGGACCTTTGTCGCCATCGAATGCACGCTTGTGATCTTGCGTCAATGGCATCGGATAAACCTCCGTTCCGTTGACCAAACACAAAAACGAAAATTCAGGACCTTCCAAAAAATCTTCGATCACCACTTTACCTTCGCCAAATTTATCATTCACCAACATATCTTTCAACGCAATCTCAGCCTCATCAAGGTTTTCAGCAATGACAACACCTTTGCCGGCAGCCAATCCGTCGTATTTTAACACGGCAGGAAACGGTTTTGATTTCACATAATTCAAGGCTTTTTCGAAATCGGTAAAAACTTCGTAAGCAGCGGTTGGTATGTTATATTTTATCATCAAATTTTTTGCAAAACGTTTGCTCGATTCAATTTGTGCAGCGTTTTTACTTGGTCCGAAAATTCGCAAATTGTTTTCTCTGAAAACATCTGTAATGCCTGCTGCGAGCGATGTTTCAGGTCCCACAACAGTAAGATCCATATTTTTTTCAACAGCAAACGCCACAAGTTTTTCAACATCGGTATCTTTCAATGCCACTAATTCCGCCTGTTTGGCGATTCCTGCATTGCCCGGTGCACAATAGATTTTCGAAACTTTTTTCGATTTCGAAAGGGCGTCTACGATAGCGTGTTCTCTGCCGCCGGAGCCTATGACTAATACGTTCATGTTTTGTTTTTTTTATTTGCATTGTTCGACAATCGGGTGCGAATATAGAACTGTCGAAACATCATGTTTTAATGTTTGAAATGTCGCATTCCGGTTAGTGCCATGGCGATATTGAGTTCGTTTGCTTTTGTGATAGAAGCTTCATCTTGTACACTTCCGCCGGGTTGAACGATCGCCTCAACGCCGTACTGGGCGGCGAGTGTAACAGTGTCGTCGAACGGAAAAAATCCATCAGAAGCCAACACTAAATTGCTTGTTATGCCTTTTTCGTTTGCTTGTTTGAGTGCGATTTCTGCAGAACCTACACGATTCATTTGACCTGCTCCAACGCCAACGGTACAGCCGTTTTTCACAACAACAATAGCGTTTGATTTTACGTGTTTCACAATTCGCCAACCGAAATTCATATCTCGCAATTGTGCGTCGGTCGGCTGTTTAGTTGTGGCGGTCATTTCAGCCGTTACGTTTACTGTTTTCGTATCTAAATCTTGCACTAAAATTCCGCCGTTGACACTCACGACTTGTTGCGGATTTTCGATTTTTTTTGACATATCAACTGTCAAAAGTCGAAGGTTTTTCTTAGCGGTTAAAACGCTTAACGCACCCTCTGAAAATGCAGGTGCAATAATGATTTCAAGAAAAACGGGTTTCATCGCAGTCGCGGTTTTTTCGTCCACTTCGCGATTGAACGCCACAACACCGCCAAAGATACTCACTTGATCAGCCTCGTAAGTTTTTTCCCATGTTTCGAGCACGTCTTTTCCAACCGCAGCACCGCAAGGATTCATGTGTTTCAAACCCGCACAAAACGGCTCGTCGAATTCCATCACGATGTTAAGAGCAGCGTTCGCATCTTGGATATTGTTGTAAGAAAGTTCCTTGCCGTGAAGTTGTTTGGCGAACGCGAGCGAATAAGGAACGCGTGTATCTTGTTTGTAAAATTTCGCCGATTGGTGCGGATTTTCGCCGTAACGGAGAGATTGTGCCAGTTCGAAATTCAAGAATATCTTTTCAGGTAAGGCATGCCTCGCCTCTACAACAACACCTTGCAAATACGTCGCAATACCCGAATCATAAACCGCCGTATGTGCAAACGCTTTCGCAGATAATTGCAAACGTGTGTCAGGCGTAGTGTTGCCGTTTTCGCGAATTTCTGAAATGATATGCGAATAATCTTGCGGATCGCAAACAACAGTTACATCTTTGTAATTTTTCGCAGCACTTCGCAACATCGAAGGCCCGCCAATATCAATGTTTTCAATGGCGTCCGCCATCGTTACATCAGGTTTGGAAATCGTTTCCTTGAATGGATAAAGATTCACGCAAACCATATCAATAAATTCGATCTTGTTTTCTTTCAACGCTTGCAGATGACTTTGATCATCACGACGAGCCAAAAGTCCGCCATGAACGTTGGGATGCAACGTTTTCACTCTGCCATCGCAAATTTCCGGAAAACCGGTTATATCGCTAATGTTAATCACGTTGACCCCTTCGTCTTGCAAAAGTTTCATCGTTCCACCGGTGGCGATAATTTCCCAACCGAAATTTTGCAAGTTTTTTGCAAATTCCGCTACGCCTGTTTTGTCGCTGACGCTGATTAGTGCTCTCATAAAAGTTTTTTTATCGTTTGTATGTATAATTCGTGCTCCACCGCATGTATTTTCTCCTCTAATTCTTGCAATTCGCAGTTGTCAATGGCTACCGAAACTTGGTCAATAATTTTTCCGCCATCTATGGTTTTGTCAACAAAATGTGTAGTTACGCCGGTTATTTTTACACCGGAATGATAGGCTTGTTCGATAGCGTTCAACCCTTTGAAAGTGGGCAAAAGCGACGGATGGATATTGATAATTTTGCCCTCGTATTCGTTGAGTAAAACTTCCGAAACCAAACGCATATAACCGGCAAGACAAATCAAATCAATGGTTTGTTTTTTCAGAATTTGTACAATCTCTGTTTCGTATTCGGCTTTATTGGCGTAAGTTTTAGGCTCAAATTTGAAAACAGGGATATTGAATTTTTCTGCTCTTTTTATCACCAAAGCGTTTGGATTATCGCAAATCAACAGCACAACTTCAGCATTCAATCTGCCGTTGGCACACGCTTGTGCGATGGCTTCGAAATTAGAGCCATTTCCACTTGCGAATATGGCAATTTTTTTATACAAATGTTACGCCCTCTCCGTTTATGATTTTTCCAATGATTGTTGCTTTTTCGCCATACGAATTCAATATCTCTATCGCTTTATTAGCTTCGGTTTCGCTTAGAGCGATGACCATTCCGATACCCATATTGAAAATGTTGAACATCTCGCGATGATTGATTTTGCCGTGCTTTTCGAAGAATGAAAATATCGGTAGAATGTCCCAAGAATTGACTTTGATTTCAACGCCTTGTCCGTCTTTCAAAATACGTGGAATGTTTTCATCGAAACCCCCTCCGGTAATGTGGCTAATGCCGTGAACATCGCATTTGGCAACGACTTCGAGAACAGGCTTGATGTATATTTTTGTCGGTGTAATCAAAATCTCACCAAGAGTTTTTCCATTAAATTCGGGATATTTTTCATCTAAATTGAGATTAGCATCTTTCACAATTTTGCGTACCAAACTAAATCCGTTGGAGTGCACACCACTTGATGCAATTCCCACCAACACATCGCCAACAGCGACTTTCGAGCCATCAATCAATTTCGATTTTTCAACCACACCACATGTGAATCCTGCTATGTCATATTCTCCATCATCATACATACCGGGCATTTCAGCGGTTTCGCCACCGATGAGTGCACATCCCGCTTGACGGCAACCTTCTGCAACACCACTCACAATGGCTTCGATTTTCGCAGGTTCGTTGCTACCAACGGCTACGTAATCCAAGAAAAACAACGGCTCCGCACCCTGTGCCAACACATCGTTTACGCACATCGCAACCGCATCAATGCCGATTGTATCGTGCTTTTCAAGTTCGAAAGCAAGTTTCAATTTCGTTCCCACGCCATCCGTTCCGCTGACCAGAACAGGCTCTTTCACGTTAAGTGCAGAGAGGTCGAACATTCCGCCAAAAGCCCCGATATTGCCCATAACACCAAGCCTTTCGGTAGATTTAACATGTTTTTTTATACGTCGAACAACTTCATAACCTGCCTCGAGATTCACGCCTGCTTTTTCGTAAGAGTTTGCCATTTTTTTTGTTTTTCGTAATGCAAAGATACGAAAAAAAAACAAAATGCTCTGCATTTTGTTTTTTTTATTGCTTTTTTCTTAATACTTTTTTTGAGAGCAAAAAAAGTATTCAAAAAAACTCTTTGCAGGAAATACGTCGCCGCTACGCTCTGACATTTCCGCAGGTAACGTATTCGGTCGCTTTGCGACCTCATGGTTTTTTTACGCTGTGCCAAATCGCATTCATAATTCATAATTCATAAATCATAAATGCCGCCCCTACTAATCACTATCCACTAATCACTAATCACTAAGGAACATCCCGCACACAGCGCAAGGCGAACCCGATAAACTTATTGTAGCTGCGCTGAGGCCACACATCCAACCTATTGTAGTGCAGGTTGAACGCACGCGAGGAAGAATACTCAGACGACGACCAGTAGCTCGAACTCGCACTCGGGAGATCCGCCGCGTCCGCAGTAAAGCGGGAGCCCCCCCAAGAGCCTCCGTGATTTTCCGTAACACCACCGGCACCGCCAGTGCCGGTAGTACCCATATAGGTGCTCGCAATTACGGGTACGTAACCTGTCTGTGTCTCAGGAGCCGAATGACCAAGAGTTAGATGCAACTCCAAAAACTCTGCTGTAGTCGGCACCCGCCAATCACCCGGACAAAGGATGTCCGCAAACTTCATCACTGCACACCAAGAGAAGTAATGACCATTAAAACCATTGGTGGGATCACGGCAATCTACATTGAAATTCGGGTCAGCCCCGCCATTGTAAGCATCGCCTCTTGGCGTGCATTGAGGTGAAATCACCGCATCAGACCAAACCAACGACGAAGTGCCAGGGCTCCATGTTTGAGCGGTTGCAAAACTTGCCGAAGTGATGTTGACAAGGTTTCTTTCCGATGTACAAAAGTCGCAGCCTGTTGGCGACGGTGCAGCATTGAGTGTTATGCTACCATGTAGCAACTCCACGCCACAGGTATTGCTTACGGTGTAGTGGTGCGTGCCTGCAACTGTCGGTGCACCTTTAATGGAAACAGGTGCCAAATGTTCCCGATTATCGGGCGGACCCGAAACCGTGATACCGTCGGGCGTGTTGATAGACGCGAAACGTGTGCCATCCGTCCACCAATTGATGATCAGAGTTTTAGCTATCACCGATGGAAATTCAATAGTTTCTATCGTGTCGCCGGGACAAAGAGTTTGATGCAAGGGGGCTGATGGGCACCATTGCGGAATAGGACAATACGCAAAACTTTTGGTCGCAAAAGTAGCGATAAGGATTAAAATTAGGGTGATTTTTTTCATAAGTATTTTGGTTTAGATTTTTGATTTCGGGCAATAAAAAAAGCGGACTTACATTATCCGCTCCAGAGGTTGTAGGAAAATACCCGAATTACAAATAAGCAAACCCGCATTTCTGCGGCATTTACGCTTATTCTTGTAATTCTCTCGAAACTTCCTACATTTCTGGAACAAGAATATAGCAAAACGCTATTTTTTTATATGTTTTTCGTGCTTTTCAGCACGTTTTGTTCATAGGCATTTTATGGTTTAATTTTTTGCAAAGATACGAAAAAAATTTGAAATGACAAAAGAGTTACGAAAAAAGCTCCGTCCACCCAAATTGTTGAACATCGAACAGCCCCTTGTCGCCAAGTTTTAGTTCGGGAATGACCAACAATGCCATGAATGCAAGTGTCATAAATGGTGCGTGAAGCGTAGAGCCCATGCGGGATGCAGCCTTGTTGAGATTTTCGTAGGCACGTGCGACTTCCTCGCCTGAAGCCGATGACATCAAGCCTGCAATATCCAATTGCAAGTCGGTCATCATTCCATCGGAATACGCCACTAATCCGCCTTTCAGGTCGATGACATGATTGATGGCTTCGACCAAAGCCGCATCATCACAGCCCACAGCAACGATGTGGTGACTATCATGTGCCACCGTTGAAACCAACGCACCCTGTTTCAAACCAAAGCCGTGAATGAATCCTACTGCGGGTTTCGCGAGTCCGTAGCGATTGAGAACAACGATTTTTAGGATGTCGGTTTCGGTATTCGGAACCACCGGAAGCCCTTTCGTTACAGGGCAAAGCAGTTGTTTGGTCAGCAGTTCGCCGTCGATGGCTTGTATGACTTTCATCTGCTCGGAAGTGGCGATCACTTCTATGTCGGATGCGGTTATTTTCGATGCATTGAAACTGTTGGGATAGCTTGATAACACCGGCGATTTAGAGGATACTCCTCCCCTATTTTTATCGTCATTAAACACCTCAACACCCTGTAAAAAAGATTGTCGAATTGCAAATTTTTTCAAGTCATCCACCACAATAAAATCAGCACTATCCCCTACTTGCAACAAGCCCAGATTGATTTGGTAATGCCTCACCGGATTCAGCGTAGCAGCACGCAATAGCGAGAACAAGTCCAGCCCTTTGGCGATGCCTCTTGCGACGAGAGTGTTGATATGTCCGCGTAACAAATCATCGGGATGAAGGTCGTCGGCACAAAGCATGACCATGTCCGGGTATTTGTTGATGAGAGGATGCAGGTTCTCAAAGTCTTTGGCAGCACTGCCCTCGCGAATCAGGATCTTCATGCCTGCACGGATTTTTTCCTCTGCCTCTTTAAGAGTGGTGCATTCGTGGTCGGTCGTGATGCCGGTTTGGGCGTATTGTTGTAGGGCATCGCCGGTAAGTCCGGGTGCGTGTCCGTC
>WRKV01000012.1 GCA_009777915.1 Bacteroidales bacterium
TAGTGGTGAGTGCCGAGGGCAGTTGGTGCTCCTTTAATGGAAACAGGCCATGCATATTCCCGGTCGCCGAGCGGAGTCGAGGCGTCGCCGGAAACCGTGATGCCGTCAGGCGTGCCAATCGACGCGAAACGTGTGCCATCCAACCACCAATTAATGATAAGAGTTCGTCCAATTACCGATGGAAATTCGATATCCTCTATCTGCTCGCCAGGGCAAAGAGTTTGATGCAAGGGGGCTGATGGGCACCATTGCGGAATAGGACAATACGCAAAACTTTTGGTCGCAAAAGTTGCAAGAAGGATTGTGATAAGGGTGATTTTTTTCATAATTATTTTGGTTTAGATTTTTTGACTTTAGGGCATAAAAAAAACGGACTTATATTATCCGTGTTAGAGGTATTCGACAACCCAGTTTACAAATAAGATGAGCCCGCAGTGTGCGAGCGTTCACTTATTCTTGTAAACTTGAAAGTGTCGAATTTTCTAACACAAGAATCAGCAACGCTGTTTTTATATTTTTCGATTGCAAAGATACGAAAAAAATATGATATGCAAGGTTTTTTCACAAAAAAATCGTATCTTTGCAAAAAAAATTCTAATATGAAAGCAATCACAATTGACCAACAGTACGTTGAAAAATTTGTTCCACAAGTCGACCTCAATGCTCTGCAACCCGCGCTGCAACAGGCTCAACAAGATTTAATTCACAAAACCGGAAAGGGTAATGATTTCCTCGGATGGGTAACACTTCCCGATGAAATTGATGATGTTTTTTTAGCAGACATCGAAGCCACAGCAAAACGTTTGCGTGAAAAAGCCAAATTATTTGTAGTGATTGGTATTGGTGGCTCGTATCTCGGTGCCAGAGCGGTGATTGAGACATTGCAAAATCAATTTGCAGCATTGGATTCCGAACGAAAAGACCCTTTTGTGATTTATGCCGGACATCAGTTGAGTGAGGATTATATGCACGAACTGCTTGCTATTCTTGATAAAACCGACTATGCAATGACCGTGATTTCCAAGTCGGGCACAACCACCGAACCCGCTGTGGCATTCCGTATTTTGAAAAATCATATTGAAAAAAAATACGGTAAAGAAAAGGCTAAATCTCGCATTGTTGCCATTACCGACAAAGAGCGTGGAGCCTTGAAAACATTGGCAACTAAGGAAGGTTACAAAACATATATCGTTCCCGATGATGTAGGCGGACGTTACTCTGTGCTTACGCCTGTGGGGCTTTTGCCGATTGCTGTTGCAGGTTTTGATATTCGCCGGTTGGTGAAAGGTGCACAAGATATGAAAGCAATCGTAACAACCGAAACTACAATTTCAGAAAACCCCGCTATGCACTACGCAGCCTTACGGAATGCACTGTATCAGCAAGGTAAAAAAGTTGAAATCATGGTAAATTATGATCCGCGTTTGTACTACTTTACCGAATGGTGGAAACAACTTTACGGCGAAAGCGAGGGCAAAGAGGGCAAAGGAATTTTCACTGCGGGTGTCAATAATACGTCGGATTTGCATTCGATGGGACAATATATTCAAGAGGGCGAACGCATACTTTTTGAAACGGTTTTGTCTGTTGAAAACAATCGTGAAATCATTGAAATACCAAGCGATTTCGAAAATTTGGACGGCATGAATTTCCTTGCCGGAAAACGTTTGGGTTACGTTAATTCGATGGCGCAACTCGGTACGATTTTGGCGCATATCGATGGGGGTGTAGCAAGCATCAAAATCAGCGTCCCCGAAATTTCGGCTTACACCATCGGACAGCTGATATACTTCTATGAATTTGCTTGTGGTCTGAGCGGCTACCTTTTGGGCGTAAACCCGTTTGACCAACCCGGTGTGGAGGCTTACAAGAGGAATATGTTTAAGCTATTGGGGAAATAATTTTTCAATTTAACACTTTTTAAGGAAATTTATTTGGAAGTTTCAGAAATTATTCGTAACTTTGCAGTGCGTTTCTACGTGATTCGCAACCAGAGGGGGTGGACTTTAGTCCGCCCCTACTTTATTTAGAACAATCTTATCAGCGTCCTGTTTCTATCAAATATCCAAACTTCAGTTATCGGATACTTTCCGTCCGGGGGCTGCCCCACTGTTGTATTTTTTAGATATCGTTTCGCCTCAAAATGACTGTATCCACTTTCTTCAATAACTAAACGATTACTTTGTTGACGACCCCTTGAAATCATATTCAAGAAAGCCTTTTTCGGGTTGTTGGTTGTAAAGCTTTCGTATTCATAGAATCTTCCGTTAACCATAAAATCCGGACATTTTCTTTCATATACAGTCCCTATCAAATCCTTGTAGATCTCTTTGTATAGCGGATCTTTTATGTGTACTTTTGGCAAAATAACGACATCTTTACCTTGCTTTGCAAATTCTTTACAAATCGCCAAAATCTTCTTGTAATCAACAGATTGACGATCAACGGTCGTGTACATCTCTACACTTCCACCATTCTTGTATGTTTTTATCGTTATTTTCATCGGTAAGCAACAGGTTTTCTCACACGAAACGTGCGTCCGTCGAGTGAAAAAACATCGAACACAACAATATAAACACCGCTCGGAAGCAAAGTGTTTTGTTCCGAAAGTCCGTCCCAATAGTAGGTGCCTTGTGTGCCCAAAAGATCAGATTTGACAAGGTGTTTCACCATTCGTCCGTTGCTGTTGAAAATACGGATATTACCTGTAAATCCTGCGGTTTCCAGATTGTAAGAAACGGTAAGGATATTATTTTTGTCGTCATTTGGCGAAATTAACGATGGATAAAGATGTAAAATTTCGTCGAACTCAATCGTTGAAACGCTTTGCGAATTGGGGCAGCCGGGCGTTGCATACCCTGATGTTTTTGAAGCAGAATACCAGTTGTTGGCATCGGTTCCTGACTTTTCAAAATTTAATCGTTCGAGTGAAACCCCTCTGGTTTCAGCCAAAAGAGCAAAGTGCATGGAGGAATTATAGTAAATTTCATCGATGATACTACTGTCTTTTCGTGTCAAAGCATATCGTCCGGAAGTGTTTGAAAGTGCCGGTAAATTGGGCATTGTAATCCATACCGCATCCGCACAAACATTGTGAAACTGCGACAAAATTTCCGGATTTCGAGAAAGCACAGCATAAGTTTTTGACGGTAAAATTAACTCCGAATCGGCTGAAATAACAAGCACTCCGGAAAGTTGGTCTTCATTGCTAAATCGTCCCAAACGCAATTCGGAAAAAGGAATATCTTGTTCGGAATTATTGAAAATCTCCAAATATTCTGCAGAATTTGCTGGTTCGTTAAACATGATTTCAGAAATTACAACATCGAAATCTTCAATAATGATGGGTGGTTCAGGAATCGGGTCGGGTTCTATCGGGCAAATTTTCACTTCACCAAACGCATACATATTGTAACGGCTTGCTGTGCTGTATCGACAGTAAAATCCGAATGCAGCAGTCTTTCGGAATGTAGAATCAACAAAAGGCTCACCTTCGAGTGTAACAGGCACTGACGAGGAAACGTCTGAAAACACTTGCCATTCGCCGTTTGGAAATCGTTTGATTCGTATTTGAACCGACAATCCGCTACTTGAATTAAATTGCGAAACTCCCGAAAAAACAAGCGTTGTAGACGTTCCTTGTTGTCGAAAGAATTGAATGTTGTTAGTGTTTCCTGTTTGTCCGAGTTGCACGAAATAGCCGTTTAGAGGGGCTCTCAGATTGTTGGTATCACTCATCAAATACACACGCACAAAATTTGTTGACGATGGATTGAATGCCAATTCAATTTTGAAATTCCACTCAACGCTGTCACAGAGGGTGTTTTGAGTGGCATAGTACAACGTTTGAGAACTTTGCGGACCTTCAAGTTGAAGTTTTCCGTTGTTTGCAAAAAAATACGAAGTATCTCCAAACCATTGATGATTCAGTGAATCACGGTGTTTGAACGATTCGTGAACTTGTCCGAAACTTATTAGCGGACAAAAAAAGCAGACGATAAAAATTTGTTTCATGATCTTGAGCATTTTTATTGGTATATCTATATAACGCTCGCCCCCCCGATTTTCGTATATTTTTTTTGTTAAAAAGTGTTAAAATGTTAATAACTTTATACAAATTGTTAATAACCGAGGAGAAAACGAAACAAACACCTATAAAGAATGCTGCCGATGAAACAATTCCAAACGTTCTTTCAGTATCGGAAATTTGCTGCGTTCTACGAGCGAAACACATGCACGAATGCCCTCACATTCGCTGCCTGTCGTGTTAAGTGCAATCGCACTAATGCCGTAATGTAACAGTTCTTTCAGCAGTTCGTCGCCTGTAAATCCGGGATAATTGACCGTGAAAAAAAATCCATCGGCAATATCTATTTCGCCGTCTTTGGCATAAACAATATAAAAACCATTGTCGGTAAAGTATTGTTTCATAAGTTCTGCTTTTTCGGCATATTCTTTAACCGTTTCAGCCAAGTTGTAAATGCCATCGTTAAGGGCTTTCAACATAGCCGTAAAACCGTATTGAGCCGAATGCGAAGTGCCTGCACTCAACGCATAAATCGTACCAAATAAAAGTGCTTTTCCAAAGTTTTCGGTTGCATAATAACGCAATAAATCCGGTGCCTTCGTATTCCAAATTTTATCCGAAACCACCATAATTGCCATACGTTCGCCGGCATAACTGAATGCTTTCGACGACGAAATAAACAAGATAAAATTGTCGGTATACTTCGCTACAGTCGGCTGATACGGCGGAACTCCGGACTTACTATAATCTTTGCGAGAGTCCATTCCGAAATACGCCAAATCCTCAATCACAACGGTATTGTACTTGTTCGCCACTTCTCCGATAATTTTCAATTCTTCTTCCGTAAAACAGAACCACGCCGGATTGTTCGGATTGGAATAAAGCAGCGAAGATATTTTTCCGTCTGCCATCATTTCTTCCAATTTCGCACGAAGTTTTTCGCCACGATAATTGTAAATATCGAATGTTCGATATTCATGCCCCAGCAATTTACATTGCAACTTTTGCACAGGAAATCCCGGATCAAGAAACAGCGTGCCTTCTTTGTCTTTGTACATACGATTTACCGTGAGAAATGCAGCAAAACCGCCTTGCATAGAGCCAACCGTAGGAATACAACATTCGGGCAAAACCGTTACATCTAAGAAATTTTTCACAAAACGTACAGATTCTTTTTTGAATTCCGGTGTTCCTTCAATCGGCGGATATGCGTGTGAAACGCCGCTTTTCAATGCTTGAATCTGAGCATTAATGCCGATTTCCGGAGTAAGCAATCCCGGAACGCCCATCTCCATACGAATAAATTCAATGCCAACTTTTTCTTCAATGTCGTTAATTAATTTCTTAACTTCGCGAATAGACGCACGACCAACGTTGTTGATGTCATTTTGGGTCAACATTTCATCGACCACATTTTGAGGTACAGGTGTTGTTTTCATATTTTTTTTTATTTTTCTCTAAAATATAATTTGATTGGAGTGCCTGTAAAATCAAACATTTCACGCATTCTGTTTTCAACAAAACGTCTGTACGGCTCTCTAATATATTGCGGTAAATTACAGAAAAACACAAATGCCGGATAAACCGTTGGAAGTTGTGTAATGTATTTGATTTTAAGTTTCTTGTCTTTGTAAATCGGTGGTGGATTGGTGTCTTTAACCAAGGTCAACAATTCATCGTTAAGTTTGGACGTTGTAATGCGTCTTGTACGATTTCCGTAAACTTGTTTGGTTAATTCCAACACTTTGAAAATTCGTTGTTTGTTCAAAACCGAAGTAAATACAATCGGAAAATCCGTAAAAGGTGCTGTTTTACTGCGAATCAACTCCTCAAACGCTTTGGTCGTATGTGTATCTTTTTCGATTAAATCCCATTTGTTGACAACAACAACAATACCTTTATTATTGCGTTGTGCCAAACTAAAGATATTCAAATCTTGACCTTCCAAACCGGTTGTTGCATCTAACATTACAATGCACACATCACTTCTCTCAATCGCACGAATACTGCGCATTACAGAGTAAAATTCGATGTTTTCGTTGACCTTGGTTTTTTTTCGCAAACCTGCCGTATCAACTAACAAAAAATCGAATCCGAATTGATTGTATCGTGTGTAAATCGCATCTCGCGTAGTGCCTGCAACAGGTGTAACAATATGTTGATCTTTGCCGATAAATGCGTTGATGATCGATGATTTTCCGACATTCGGACGACCAACCACACAAATTCTCGGCACATCGGGAAGTTCCTCCAATTCGGTTGCCATTCCATCAACAACAGCATCTAAAAGTTCGCCCGTTCCACTGCCATTGGTCGACGAAATTTCGTACAACTCCGGTAAACCAAGAGCATAAAATTCTGCAACATCATTTCTGCGTTGGATATTATCAACTTTATTAACAACCAAAAATACTTTTTTATTTGATTTTCGTAGCAAATTTGCAACGTCTTCGTCCATCGGTGTAATACCTTCTTTCACATCAACCAAAAACAAAATCACATCGGCTTCTTCAACGGCAAGTTCCACCTGACGGCGGATTTCCTCGTTAAATTCATCCTCGTTATTCATCAAATAACCGCCCGTGTCGATGACTGAAAAATCAATGCCGTTCCAATCGCCGAAACCGTAATTTCGATCACGTGTAACACCACTTATTTCGTCAACAATGGCATCTTTGGTTTTCGTCAAACGATTGAAAAGCGTGGATTTTCCGGTATTCGGACGTCCTACTATGGCGATAATGTTTCTCATGTGTTGTTTAATTGTTTAACTGTTGAATTGTTGAATTGTTTTGCAAAGATAGTAAAAATTGTTGAATGGATATAACTTGTGCGACTAATGAATTATGCTCATCGTTTTCAATGATGATATCTGCTTTTTGACGTTTTTCATCAGCAGATATTTGTTTGCTAATTCGTTGCAAAACCTCTCCCCTACTGATGTTTTCGCGTTCCATCACGCGTGAAATCCGCAACTCTTCCGGAGCATCTACAACGATAATTTTATCGAACAATCGCTCAAATTTTGCCTCAAAAATCAAGGCAGATTCCATGATAACAAACGGCGTATTTTGGGTGTGTTCGTTGAGCGAAATCGAAACGCACCATTCATCAAACGCCTTTTCTACCAAGGGATGTATAAGACTATTCAGCCATTGCAACGCCTTGTCATCATTAAAAATGACATCGGCTAATTTGCGTTTGTCGATTTGATTTCCGATCAAAATTTTCGAACCAAACTGTTTAACAATTTGCTTAAAAATTTTCGGTCTCGAACGAATTTTGTGTGCTTCCAAATCAGCATAAAGCACGGGAGTACCAAGCATTTCAAACAGCCTGGCAACGGTAGTTTTTCCACTACCAATACCTCCCGTTAAGCCGATTTTTTGCATACATTCTTACTTGTTTTGCTCGTTGATTTGATCTCCGACATTCGTCGCAATAGCAGATTTTTCGAATTTCAAACGCACGTTGTCTTGTACTTCAACGGTTACGGTTTTTTCTTGAATCTCTACGATTTTGCCGTGAAGACCACCAATGGTCACGATTTTTTGACCTTTTTGAAGTTCATTACGAAATTTTTGCTGTTCTTTGTTTCGTTTTTGTTGCGGACGAATCATAAAGAAATAGAAAATGGCAACGATACCCACGAGCATGAGAATCTGCATACTGCCACCACCACCGCTCGGCTGTGTGTTTAGAAAGATTGTGTTTAACATTTTTTTAGTGTTTTAATTGTTTTTATTGTTGAATTATTGAATTGTTCATTTTACCTTTTACCTTTAACCCTTTACCCTTTACCTTTTAACCTTTTACCCTTAACTATCAATCAACCCCCGACCGGACTTCTTAATTTTTCCTTCTTTAACGTAGTCTTCCGAAAGTTTGTTAAGCAATCCGTTGACAAACACTCGACTTTTTTCAGTGCTGAATTGTTTGATAATTTCGATGTATTCGTTTAAGGTTACTTTCACAGGAATCGTTGGAAAATTGCACATTTCAGCGATTGCCATTTTCATAATCAAGGTATCAATCAACGGTGTGCGTTCGATTTCCCAATCTGCGGTTAGATATTTTTCGATAACAGGCGTGTATTCATCGCCATGAAGTACGGTTTGCTGAAATAATTTTTGGGCAAAATTCAAGTCTTCCGTGCCAATAAATTGATCCTCCGAAAGGAGAATTTCAGAATTTTCTTCTGCATTTTTTAGTGATTTCAACAACCAAAAGGCTACATTATCAAAATCGTCCGCCCAGAACATATTTTGCTCCTCAAAATAGTGATACAAATTAGAATTGTTGCTGATTTTTCGTTTCAAAAAACCACAAACAAAAGCCTTATCTTTTTCATAAGACGATTCCGAATCATTCATGTAATTTTGATATGACGCAGATTTCAGCATAATCTGATACATTTTTCGAAATAATTCCTCTTCATTTTTCCATGAAATTTTATAGTCGTTAAATTTCGAAATAAACACCGGATTAGTGCGTATTTGCTCTATCAGCCGATTTTGTACAAATCTTAAATTCGGGTTTTTCTCCTGTTCTGTCGGACGATATTTTTGTTTGCCTTCGTCGATTCGATGTTGTGCAAAATTGCTCAATTCCACGATTACAGACGCCAAACGAATATAAAGTTCGTAAAGTTTATGAGCACCAAACACCATATTTTTTTCAGCAACACGTGCATCATCACTACCGCCTTGATAGAAAGCGTAGATGGCTTGTAAAGTTTTTTCTCTAAGAAAACGACGATTTAACATGATTTTTTAAGTTCAATGTGCAAAGATACGAAAAAAAACTGAAAATCAAAAAAAAATCGTATCTTTGCACTATGAATTTATCTGCAAAACTTACACATCCGATTTTTGAACTGGTGTCGAAAATTGCCGCCGAACAAAAGATAGAGACTTACGTTATCGGTGGTTTTGTTCGTGATTTGATATTGAATCGTGCGTCGAAAGATATTGATATTATGACCGTTGGTTCGGGTGTGGAATTGGCAGAAACGGTGGGAAAGATGATAGGCAACCATACGAAAGTTACGATATTCAAGAATTTTGGAACAGCGATGTTACACTATCAAGATTTTGAAATCGAGTTTGTCGGTGCACGAAAAGAATCTTACCTCGAAAATTCTCGAAAACCGCAGGTTGAAAACGGCACGTTGGAAGATGACCAAAATCGTCGGGATTTCACGATTAACGCCATGGCGATATCGTTGAACAAAGCGACTTTCGGCGAATTGATTGACCCGTTTGATGGCATGGAAGATTTGCGAGATATGATGATTCGAACGCCACTCGACCCCGATATCACGTTTTCGGACGACCCTTTGCGAATGTTCCGTGCAGTGCGGTTTGCAGCACAACTCTACTTCGATATTGAACCGGAAACATTTGAAGCAATTCAACGAAATTTACATCGTATTGAAATTCTTTCGGAAGAACGAATTGCCGAAGAATTGAATAAAATTATACTTTCGCCAAAACCGTCGTATGGCTTGAAATTATTAGATGTTTCGGGATTGTTAGAACTCGTTTTACCGGAAATTACCAACTTGAAAGGCATTGAAAAAATCGGAAAAGATGCCCATAAAGATAATTTTTTACATACTTTGGAAGTGTTAGACAATATCGCTCAAATCAGCGATAACCTTTGGTTGCGTTGGGCTGCACTACTTCACGATATTGCAAAACCGCAAACGAAAAGATACGATCCGAAAATCGGTTGGACATTTCATGGGCACGAATTTATCGGAGCAAAAATGGTGCCCAAAATCTTTGCACGACTGCGTTTGCCCATGAACGAAAAAATGCGATATGTCGAAAAATTAGTCGAATTACACTTGCGACCAATCGCTCTCGTAGAGGACATTGTAACGGATTCGGCTGTTCGCCGATTGTTGTTTGAAGCGGGCGATGATATTGATGATTTGATGTTGCTTTGCAAAGCCGATATCACGTCGAAAAATCGTGAGAAAGTAACACGATATAAAAACAATTTTGCATTAGTTGAGAAAAAACTCGTCGAGTTGGAGGAAAAAGACCGTATTCGCAATTTCAAATTGCCGATTACCGGCGAAGACATTATGGAAATGTTCAATTTGGCACCGTCGAGAATGGTCGGCGACATCAAAGATGCCGTGAAAGAGGCGATTTTGGAAGGCACGATTCCCAACGAACACGAAGCCGCCAAACAATTGGCGATAGAAACCTATCGGAAATTACAGTAGCAATCATGTCAAGCACAGCCAAGTAGCCGGAAGATGTGTGTAGGGGCGAGGCATGCCTCGCCCCTACAGCGATTGTCGTAAATGCCCGTAGGTGTCGAAAATTTTCGACACCCACAAAATTTTCGTGGAGTTATTAACAATTTGTGGAAGTTTTCAACATTTTAACACTTTTTAACAAAAAAAATATACGAAAATCGGAGGGTCGAGCGTTATATAGATGACGGGATTAAATCTCGAAAAATTATTAACGAAAAACTCGAAAATTATGGAAACAAACATTCAAATCGTCCAACCCCAAATCATCGAATTTGTATCTCAAAAAATCTACAAAATCAGAGGTTTGTGCGTGATGATTGATTACGAACTCGCTGAGCTTTACGGCGTCGAGACTAGAACTCTTAATCAGGCAGTGAAACGAAATTTGGAACGTTTTCCTCCCGATTTTATGTTTCAATTATCTTATAATGAGGCAGAAATCTGTTCAAGGTCACAATTTGTGATCTTGAACAAAAGAGGATCAAACATCAAGTATTTACCCCATGCTTTCACGGAACAAGGCGTTGCTATGCTGTCATCCGTATTGCGGAGTTCGCGAGCGATAGATGTCAATATCGCGATTATGCGTGCTTTTGTGGAAATTAGGAAATTTATGACTGGTGGAGTATTAAAACATCCTGAAATTGAGGATCTGCGACATCGCATTCAATTGTTGGAAAAATACAATCATCAATCCGTTCAAGGCGTAGAAAAACACGAAACAGCCATTGCCGAACTTTATGCTTTGTTAACGGAAATGATAAATCAGAAAAATTTTGAAGAAAAGAGCAAGCGACGTCCGATTGGGTTTATTGTGCGTGATGACGGGAATCCGTAGGGGCGTATTGCATCCACCCAATAAAAAATGACAACCAAAAAAGACTTTGATATTCGCTATGCTTAGGGTTTTTGTTCAACTGTTTTTGCAACGATGGTAATGACGGAAATGTAGTCTTTACCAGTCTGTTCCAGCGTTTCTCTCAACCCCGCAATATGTCTTTGCGACCGTTCTTCCAACACCCCTTCATTGCGTGCACGCTCTGCACCACTCGAACTTATACACGGCTCTTTATCGATACTGCACAATAAAGCCAAATCCCGCTCCATTTCGTCAATGCGTGATTTCTCTAAGCGAATTTCTTTCACCACACCAACCACCCTGATGTCTTTTTGATTCAGTTCGTAATCAAATTCTGCGTTTGGATCTTCGGAAACAATTTTGATAGAGCCAACATCTTCGAGATAAAGCCTCATCTTTTTTTTGTCCACACCGCACACGTGAACAATTTTCCCCTCCGTTTCAACGGTTTTCCCGATGTATAGTTCAACTTGTTCGATGATTTCTTTGGCATCAACGAAAGTTTTTTCCATTGCGGAATTTGACTCGCTCAAATTTTTTGCTGCAAATGCTGTACCAGCCATCAAAGCTATCAACCCCCCCATAAACACAGATGTTTTTACAATTTTTTTCATAATGTTTTGTATTATGGTTTTTTGCAAAGATACAATTTTTTTTTAACATACAACTATTTTATTTGCATATTTCAAAAATTTTTCGTATCTTTGTACCGATGAAATGTATCTTAAAACATATTATTGCTTGTATCACGTTGGTTTCTTTCCTTACAGCGACCAATGGTTTGAGCTTGGTTGAGCATTATTGTTCGAACCAAAATAAGAGTTATGTGTTTTGGTTGACTTCCGAGCCTGATTGCGAAGATCATAAATGTGCCGAAAAACCTGTTGAACAAACGTGTTGTGAACATGAACACACAACGGATTGTTGTCAAAACATCAATCATTTTGCAAAATTAGATGCAGATTATTTTTCGACATATTACGATGTAAAACATACGTCTTGTCCGGTTTTTTATGTTGAACATTTGTTCGATAGCGAAAATTTGTGTCATTCGAATTGTGAATGTCATTTTAATCACGATTTTTCGGATGATGTCGGGCTGTTAAAACAGTTGTTAATAAAGCAAATTACAGAGTTGTTGTTGTGAAAAAAAGAAAAAAAAATTTCAATTTTTATTTCTTTTACAACTTAATTCTATAATTTTATGAAACATTTATTTTTTATTTTTACTCTTTTATTTTTGAGTAATTCTGTTTTTTCTCAAACGTTGACAGGAACTGTTTTCGAATATGATGCCAACGCAAGAGGAACTAATAAAACCAAACCACTTCCGTTTGCCAATGTGTATTGGATGAATACGCTCAAAGGCACGACTACCGATGATTTCGGGAAATTCAGTTTGCCTCGAACATCTGCCGATGGCAATCTTTTAGTGGTTAGTTTTGTCGGTTATACCAACGATACGATAGATATTAAATCCGGCGATAACGACATTAAAATTATTCTTTCACAAAACATCACGTTGGACGAAGTTCAGATTATTCAACGACAGCAGGGTTCTTATATTTCTCGCATAAGTTCGTTGAAAACCGAAACGATTACAGCCGTAGGACTTTGTCAACTTGCTTGTTGCGATTTGGCGGAAAGTTTCGAAAACAGTGCAACTGTGGATGTCGGTTATGCCGATGCGGTGTCGGGTGCAAAGCAAATCCAAATGCTTGGATTGACAGGACTTTACACGCAGTTGATGTATGAAAATATGCCGTTCGTTCGCGGACTTTCTGCACCTTACGGATTATCTTACGTGCCGGGATCGTTCATGGAATCTATTCAAATTTCTAAAGGAACAGCCAGTGTTCTCAATGGTTTTGAAGCTTTGGCAGGACAAATTAATTTGGAATATCGCAAACCACAAACCGCCGATCCGTGGTTTATCAATTTGTATCTCAACAACGAATTGAAGTCGGAAATCAATGTGATCAACAATACTCGTATCAACGAACGTTTGGGAACAACCACGTTTGTTCACGGTTCGATGTTTGATCGCGACATGGATCATGTTGGAGTGGGCGAACACGGTAAAGATGGATTTATGGATCATCCGAAATACAAAAAACTCAACCTTGTAAATCGCTGGAGTTACGATGGTGACCGCTATCGCAACATTTCGACGTTGATGTTTTTGATTGATGATAAGGAGGGCGGACAAGTTGGTTTCAAACCGAAAACAAACAGTTACGAACAAGGTGTTTGGGGTTTTACCAATCGCGTGAATCGTGCACAGGCGTTCACAAAAAACGGATTTCAATTGAATGAAACTTCCAATATCGGAACGCAACTTTCGGGAACGTATATGGATATGAAAGCCGCGTACGGCAAGGAAACATACGATGCCATTGAAAAGAATTTTTATGCGAATTTCATTTATGAAAATAGATGGAGCGATGTGCATAAATTCAATGCAGGAGTGAGTTTTCAGTATAATGATATTGAGGAAAATTACAACGTATCCATGTCAAAATTTAGAGAAAGTGTTCCGGGAGTATTTTCACAATACACGTATTTCACTGAAAAAACATCGGTTGTGGCAGGTTTGAGATACGACTACAACACGCTTTACAAACAGTCGCTAATCACACCAAGATTGCACATGAAACATGATGTTTTCGAACATGGCGTAATTCGTGCATCTATTGGAAAAGCGTATCGTTCGCCGATTGCATTGGCTGAAAACTTAGGATTGATGGCGAGTTCAAGAGAAATAGATATCAATCCGAAATTGGGTTTGGAAGATGCATGGAACTACGGAATCAACTATTATCACATTTTTCACATCAACGAAGATCAAGTGATTACACTGAGTTTTGATGCGTATCGCACGGATTTCAGACGTCAGATGGTTGTGGATTTGGATCAAAGTGCAAATGCTGCTCTTTTTTATATGTCGGATCAAAAAGCATACGCGAATAATTTTCAGTTGGAAACCAAAATTGATGTGTTGGACGACAATCGCTGGGTTCTTACATTGGCAGGGCGTTACAACGATTCAAAACAAACTACAAACGGCAAATTGCAAGACAAAATTTACGTCAGCAAATGGAAATTTTTGATGGTCAATAATCTTACGTTTAACAACAAATGGTTTATCGATCTCACATCGCAGTACAACGGAAAAGTTCGTTTGCCGAACACAAGTGTTAACAAGGGAGAGACGGAGTATTCCGAACCTTATCCGATGTTTTTTCTCCAATTGACCAGGCGTTTCAGGACTTTCGATGTGTACGTCGGATGTGAAAACATTTTCAGCAGCACACAAAAAGATCCGATTATCGCTCATGATGATCCGTTCGGACCGAATTTTGATGCCACTGTAATCTACGGCTCTCTAATGCCACGTGCATTTTATGTCGGATTACGATTAACACTTTGAAATTGAAAAAACTTAGAATTAAACTTTTAACAAAATAAATCATCTAACTAAAAAAAGCAGACATGAAAAAAATTCTCATCGCCCTCTTCACCCTCGTATTCGCAGGCAGTGCAATGGCACAAAGCAAAACCGAAACTGTAACATTTTACGTGAATTTTCATTGTGAAATGTGCATTAACAAAATCAACAAAAACATTCCTCACGAAAAAGGTGTAAGGAGAGTCAAAACCAGTCTCAAAGATAAGAGCATTACGATTACTTACAATACTCGACAAACGAATCCTGAAAGCATTCGCAAAGCTATTCAGAAATTGGATTTTGTCGTTACAGACACTTACGAGGAAATTCTAAAACACCCGGCAGTCCATTGATTGGGGTTATTGATTTTGTGCTATAGTTATGTGTTGCACCAGCGAGTTCATGTAGATTTCAAGATTGGTGTAAACGGTGCTTAAATCTTTTCCGTTTGCATTGGCTGTTTCGGGATTTAGTCCGTTTGCAATTTTCCACACGTCCGGAATGCCGTCGTTGGCGGTGCTTTTCATTGCCGGAAGGTTTGATAATTCGGGCCAACCACCGACATCGGCTTGCGAATCGATCATTCCCGCACGGGTTCGTCCTTTACTTCTTACATCGGCAGGCAAAGCGTTCCAAGCCGCATCGTTCAATGTGAAATAAGCACGCACCGGTGCTAATCTGTTTTCCGTTTCATTTACAATACGCTGATCAACCGCATCACGCACAAGACTTGCTCCACCTCTGGAAAGCACGCGTTCGTAGGCTTGTTCGGCAGTGTGTGTAGTCACAACATCTTTTTCAAATTCAGTGTCGGATCGTGCAGCAAGTCGATCGCTTGCAGAAAGCCTCGAATTGTACGTTATGCCGTTCCAATTCGTATTGGTGATGTTCGTGTTTAGCGTACCGTTGTCGTTCATCATTCGGTTGCCTGCTACGTAAAACGTGCCAAATATACCGGTTGCGGCATCGTCGTCAATGTTAAAGATACGAGTTTTACTGCTACTTGCGGGCATCGGCTGATAATAGTTGTTTACCATGTTGTATTTGCCGCCCTCGCCGCCATAGCCACTGTTTCCGCCCCAATTGTAGATCACATTGTTGCGAAAATCGGTTAATCCGTCTTCTTTTCGATTGGCATTATTGTGAGTATAAGCACCAAAACGCGGATTTCGACTGTCGTGATGGGCTAAAAGATTGTGATGAAACGATGCATTTTTACCGCCCCATATAGCGGCGTATCCGTGTGCACCTTTTTCGTGTTTCGACAACCGCATACTTTCGGAAAGAATGCACCATTGCATTGTAAAATCCTCGTTTTCGTAGAACGATGCACACTCATCCACACTCCAACTCATGCTGCAATGATCAAGAATGATACGGTTCTGATAGCGTCCCCATATCGCATCTTGGTCAACGTCGTTCACATCGCCCATACGAAATCGCATGTAGCGAATAATCACATTGCTTGCATTCACCAAAACATCATAACCTGCAATACAAATACCATCTCCCGGAGCGGTTTGTCCGGCAATGGTCAGATCTCCGTTATTGATACGCAATCTGTCTTTCAATTGAATCGTTCCCGAAACGGCAAACACAATCGTTCGTGCACCACTTCGCGTTACGGCATGGCGGAATGTTCCCGCAGGCGGATTGTTTACGACATCGTCCAATGTCGTGACCACATAAACCGTTCCACCTCGTCCGCCGGTGGTATATCTGCCAAAACCTTCGGCACCCGGAAATGCGATGATTTCCGAATCATCCATGGCATCCAAACGAGGGATATTTAAGGTTTGTACGGTGGTTCGTTCATAGATATCTTTGGCGTGAATTTCCACGCTTTCCAAGGTTTGAAAAATGTCTTGGGTCAAGCCCAAAACTTCACCCACATAGTTTTTTTCATTCGTAAACGTAGTGATTTCATCGGGCAAAACGACAGGGTCTGTTTCGCCTTGTTTGAGATAAGCAAAACTAATTTTTTCGAGTCCGACATTGCTGTTGACTTCAAAGCGAATGACCGGATTGATGGTGCCGTAGATTGCCGCCATTTCCGGTAAGATAAATTCAATCTGCGGAGCCGTCGGCACAAGGTAAACCGTATCTCTAACCGTGTCTCTCGGCAACTGTGCGGTGGGTTTGGTTCGATAGAAAATAATACTGTCGACCTCAGCCGTAGGAAACTCGTAGATGTATTGTTGTTGATGAACGAACATGGTGTCGGTTTGCTGTGCCCAAACGCCTGATAACAGGGCGATTGCGAGGATCGTTGTGATGATTTTTTTCATGATATTTTTTGTTTTGTAGGGGCGATGCATGCATCGCCTTTACAGATTCGATTTGCAAAGATACGAAAATTTATTTAATTCGATAGATAGAATCTATCGGGATAGACGGACTGAGGTAGAACCTCAGCCCAACGGGGGAATCGTCGCCGAACGGGGTTTTTACGAATTATGAGAGTAACCATTTCCAAGCGGGAATAACTTGAATGGTTATGCCGTTTTCTTGCAAGGTGGTTTCTTCGGAAAATGTAACGATTTCAACTTGTTTCAACTTGTGAAATTCAGCCAACTTTACCAGTGCTGTGATTTCTCGTTGAAAGGTTGTAGCGTCGGCAATACTGTATGCTACTTGTATCGCCCGACCTGCTTTTGGAATAAAAAAATCAACTTCGATGTTCTTTTTGTAATAAAACAAATCATCGCCATACTTCTTTTTCAGGTCAATAGCCACAAGGTTTTCCAAGAGTTTGGTTTCGGGGTCGAACAGAAAATTATTGAGTAGTCCGTTGTCGAAAAAATAGCGTTTTTTGAAGGTTTCCTTATCGCTCAATTTGTCTGAGAAATTGGAAATACCAAACACTAAATAAGCATCTGTTAAAAATTGCAGATACTCAACGAGGGTATTGCGTGCAAGGGTTGTTCCTGTTGAGTCTACAATGTTTTTCATTCGTGTTAAAGATGAGGGTTGCATCACACTTTCCGCTATTTTTTTCGCAAGCACACGAATGGCATTTTCGTTACGGATATTATTTCTCGAAATAATATCGCCCAAAAGAATTTTTTGATACAGCGAATTGATCCAACTGCGTTTGTCGTTTATCGCAAATAATTCGGCAAATCCGCCATGATAAAAATACTCTTGAAAAGCCCGAATAACTTGTGTTTGCGTGTTGGTGTATTCCCAATTTTTTTTCAAAGAAATGTTGTGATAAGTCAAGTATTCTTGAAAAGAAAAAGGAAAGACTTCCCGTGCAATAAAGCGTCCACCAAGCGTTGTGTGTATTTCCTTACTCAGCATTTTTGCATTACTTCCGGTAACAAATACACGATATTTGGCATCGGCTAAACGGCGAGCAAATTTTTCCCACCCATCAATATTTTGAATTTCATCTAAAAAAATCAGTGGTTTGAAATCGAACATCTCTTTATAGGCGTCCAGCAACAAGCCCAATTCTTTCGCTTTGATAGAAGCAATCCGTTCGTCCTCGAAATTGATGTATAAAACCTCTTCCATGGTAATTTTTTTCGATTTTATCAAATCTTGAATAATCTGATACATCAAATACGACTTTCCGGCACGACGCAGTCCAATAAGAACATAGTTTGCCGATGGCTCCAATTCAATCGGTCGCTTGACGAGTTTAACCGATGTTATTTCTTCCTGTTTTTCAGCGATTAAACGCTTAATAATGCCCTTTTCCATAGCTCCATAAATTGTTAACTTCGTTGAAAATGCTCACGTTCGAAAAAGAAATAAATTTCTTTTTACTCACTTAATCGCATTTTTTACAACTGCAAAGATACAAATTATTTATCAATATACCAAGCAATAATCAAAATTTATTTATCAACATAATGAGCAATTACTCACCCACCAACCAATTCATATACATTTCGATATTGGTATAAACGTCCGAAAGGGTGTATTCGTTAGCGACATCTAACGCAACATTCAACCCTCTTGAAACTTTCCAAACATCGGGAATTCCGTCGTTTGCCGTAGAAACCCAAGGCGTTCCGGGATTGAGTGTAGGCCATCCGCCAACGTCTGTTTGAGAATCAATCATTCCTGCACGGGTTCCGCCACCGCCCGAAGCACGCACCGGTGCTAATCTATTGGCGGTTTCGTCCACAAGACGCAAATCAACCGCATCGCGTCTAAGACTTGCTCCGGCTCTTGCAAGCACTTGACGATAAGCCTCTTCTGCGGTTAACGTTGTGATATAGCCTTTTTCAAACTCAGTGTCGGAACGGAAATTCGTGCCTCCCGGAACAGAACTATTAGCAGACACTCCATTCCAATTGTTGTTGGTTATGTTGGTATTCACCGTTCCGTTGACGTTCATCAACACATTATCCGCCACATAAAACACGCCGGTAGTTCCGGCAGGTTGGCTATGTTGTCCTGTGCAACCCCAAGGCTGCATAATCCGATTCACATTGCCACTTGCTGTTCCGGCACCGGGTTGATAATAGTTTCCAACCATGTTGTAACTTCCGCCCTCTCCGGCAGTACTTGAATTTCCGTAATTGTAGAGCACATTATTTCGGAAGTCTACCAATTCAAGATCCGGACGACCGGAATAACGCGAACCGCAAAATCTCGGATTACGATTATCGCTATGGATTAACAAATTTTTGTGAAACGATGCTTTTTGTCCACCCCAGATTCCGGTGTAACCGTGTGTACCTTTGGTATGTGTCGAAACCCGCAAACTTTCTGCCAAAATACACCATTGCATGGTGAAATTTTGGTTATCGTACCACGACGAAATTTCGTCGGTCGACCAACTCATTGAGCAATGGTCGAGAATGATATTGGCACGCCGTCTTCCCCATGCGGCATCGCCTTCAGTTACACCACTTTCGTCGCCCATACGGAATCGGATATAGCGAACAATAACTTGACTGGCACCGTTAACGGTAAATTCGTGGTCGCGAATCGTGATGCCGTCTCCGGGAGCGGTTTGTCCGGCAATGGTAATGCTGTCGCGATTGACATCTAATCGGCGTTTGAGTTTAATTTCCCCGCCAACAGCAAATACAACCGTTCGAGCACCTTGTTGAGTTACTGCCCAACGCAACGAACCCGGAATCGGCGTACCGCTGGCATTATCTTCGAGTGTGGTTACAGTCAACACGCGACCACCTCGTCCGCCCCAAGTTTCGGCACCAAAACCTTCTGCCGATGGAAATGCCAAACGCATTCCGGGTGGAGGTGGCGGAATGATTGGAATTTCTTCAAACGCTACTGCAAAGGTGGTATGGTTTTGAGGTCGCAAGTTATGAACCGTGTCAAGCACTGCGGCGATATTATTCGCTCCATTGATGAGAACCGATGCCACACGATAACCCTCATCGGGTTTGTAAAAAATTCTTATGACCGAATCTCTCTGAACTACGCTATCTCCAAGCGGAGCAACGGTTCCGTTGGCTCCTCCCGAAATAGAAACCGTGCAAAATTCCGGAGGTGGAATGAGTTCAAACGTTACTGCAAAGGTTTGATTTTCTAAAACGCGTGGAAACGTGTAAACCGTATCCGATTTGGCTGTTTCATTCGCTGTTCCGTTGACCAATACTGAGGCTACGCGATAACCGTCATTCGCTTTGTAAACGATTCGCAATGCCGAATCTCTTTGAACCGGCACATTTCCGTTGGGTATAACCGTTCCGTTCGGACCGCCCGAAACCATAACCGTAAAGACATTTACCGTGGGATCGCTCTGAATCACTGAAAACATAATGTCTTGCTGCGTTCGTTGATTTTTGCTGTCGATAGCTTCCACACGAATTCCGGTCAAGTTCAACGCATAAGTCGGCAAAAAATTGATCGTATAATTTTTAGCATCCGTAAAGGTTGTGATGTCCTCTACCACTTGGCGAGTACTTCCGGTGATGGCGGAAATTTTCACATTCGTCAGATGATCCGAAGTTGTTATCGAACCTTGAATACGCGGGCGATCAGTTTCATCGGTCAAATCGATAATTGTTTGAGGTGGCGTTGTGATGGCAATCACCGGAGGTTCCGGAGTGATAATTTGTTCCGGTTTTTTCTTACATGATGCTGTTACTGCGAGTGTTGTGATTATTGCAACAATCAAGCTTTTTAGGAGATACGTGTAATGTTTCATAGATGTATTTGTTTTTGAAGGTCTTCAACCCGCAAAGGTACGAAAAAAATCTGAGAAAAACAACCTTTTTTGATTTATGAGTTATGAATTATGATTTATGGTTTATGGATTTGCATATTCCAAAAATTTTGCGTATCTTTGCAGTGCAAAAAAAATAAATTTATGAATTTCGAAAAAGTATCTGACTGGTTTTGGGACATCGCCAAATATGTAATCACCGGAATTATTATTACATCGTTCCTGGGTGGTTTTGAAGAGCCTGTACAACTGTACACCGTTAGTGGTATCGTGGTTGTCGGATTAATTTTGTGCGGGATATTTTTTCACGTGCTATCGAAAAAAAATAAAAACAACAAGAAATAACTATGGAAACAATCTTAAGTAACGGCCTGTTTTGGGGCAGTGCACTGGCTATATTTGCCGGTATCGCGGCTTATTTAGCCAATCGGTATGTTGAAAAAACATATCCGGACGTCGCCTAAGGGGGGTTATGATTTATGATTTATGAATTATGATTTATGATTTATGAGTTATGGTTTATGGATTTGCATATTCCAAAAATTTTGCGTACCTTTGTAGAAAAATTTCAAGATGAAAATAAAACCCCGTTCTACTGTTTTACGGGTTGTTTATTATCAATAAAAATGAGGAATAACATGGAAGTAATCATCACATTAGCAGGCACAGTCCTTATTGCAACGATTCTTTTTGCGGTAATTCAGTTTTCAGGCAGAAAACACACAGAATTCGCCGGAGCAGATTTGTAAAATCCTCCGTTCGGCGAAGCGTAAAAAAACATGAGGAGCGTAGCGACGAATACGTTACCGCAGGAAATGTCAGAGCGTAGCGGAGACATATTTCCTGCAAAGAGTTTTTTTGAATACTTTTTTTGCTCCCAAAAAAAGTATTAATAAAAAAAAAGAAACGACAAAAGTCGTTTCTTTTTTTTATTCCTCTCTTTTTGACATCACTCGTCGACGAGCGAAGTACACAAACATAGGAGTAGAGGAAAGCCCCTTGATTATCTCCAACGTGGATCGCCGGCGTTCGAAATGTCTCCCGTAGCCTTAACTTTGAAGTCTCCGGTTGCAGGAGAAACAAACACATCATCTGCACCACCTGCGAAGTCTTGAACTCCGGCAGATGTTGGGAATGCTGATTCGACTGCATATTTCCAATCGGTTGTTCTCCAAACATTGTCAACGACTAATGTACCATTTGTGTTTAGGTACTCAACGTGACCTGTTCCTGTTCCACCTGTTGAGCCCAAAATTACATTGGTCAACATAACTTTTGATACCCCGGGAGCCGCAGTAGTGTTAGTTTTGATAAACTGTAGATTATTATTGTTTGAACGTTGTAATGCAGAATAGAACGTAACATTCTCCATTTTGATTGAGTCGTTAACACTGTTTGCATTATCATGCATGAAAAATATGCAAGACACTCTATCAAACGTACTGTTTCTAACGTTAAAAAATTTCACTGCTGCACCTTCTTCTATATTAACAATACCATAATTACCTTCATTACTGCCCATTTCCTCAAAGATACAATCGTCGAAATTCAATTCATTGATAATAAATCCGGCATTTCTCATTCGCATAAAACCTCTTGAGAAATTTTTGAAAACACAACTTGTGAACGAAAGTCTGGTAATACCGTGAGATCCGTTTGGATTAAACACATGACCACCATTAGTTGGCTGATTTGCTTGTGCATTGATAATCGTAACACCTTCAAATTCAATACTAACGTCAGTGATATTAGCTGCAAAATTGAAAAGTGAACCACCGGTAGCTTTGATTTCAGGACTTGCTCCGTCAGGATCGCGAACAATTGTTATTGACCCTTGAAAAGTAATAGTACCTGTTTCGAATACATAATCCTCCGGCAATACGATGGTTTTGCCAATGTTTTCAGCATCTTGTATTACCGTTTGCAAGTTTGCTCCCGGTGCCAAGAAAATAGCATTCGCAGGCCATTCTCCGGTTGGTTTCAAGGTGGTGTAGGTGCGTTCGCCACGAGAGATTGCACCTAAGAAAAGTTCGGCTTTGATTGCTGAACCCGGAGCCAAATCCGCAATGTCTACGATACCTGCAGCGATCTCACCGGCTGTCATATCAACTTCTTCGCCGTTGATTTCCAATTTGTCGACAGATGCACCTGCGGGGAAACGTACTTTCACCGTGTATTTCGTTACATCACCGGCTTGTGGATCCAAAATGATTTGCTCTGCTCCCAAATCAAGGTCTTTTTCACCAAAATCGGAGCTCAGATTTTCTTTTTCGTGATTGGCACGAATGCGTACTTTGTAGACTTTTCCGCCTGCAATAGGACCAAACTCAGCACTTGCTGCAGTAACGGTTTTGTCGTCTACTTTTGTTGAACCGTCCATAAGTTCAACCGTGTAAGAAACGGCTTTGTCAACCGCACCCCAAGTTACTCCAAGCATCATGTTTTCAAACGTGTGCTGAATGTTTGCCGGTGTGGCTAATTTTGTTTCGACCGGGTCTTTTTTACAACCCGCGATTACGGCTACCATTACTGTAAGGATAGCCATCATTGAAAGAATTTTTCTCATTGTTTTTTTGTTTTTTTTTGTTTGTTAATAATGGTTAATAATTGTTTGTTTTTTTTTGTTTCATAAATAGTCAATCGTAAATCGTAAATCGTAAATCGTTTTTATCGCCATCTGGGGTCTCCGGCATTGGCGGCATTCGGAAGTTCAAAGAAGTTTCCATCTTTAATGCGGAAATCGCCATTGAGAGGATCTACAAATAAATCTAAGGCAGATCCGGGGTATGCCGTTGCCGAAATTTCTGTTCCCGGTCTAACTGCCCAATCGTTCGTTTCGAAATTATCATACGCACTTACATTCACTCCCGTAGTTGATCTAACGCCATTGAACATGTGGTTTGGCTCTGCCGCATTAACATTTTGAACAAAGCTAAAGATATTGTTTTCGATGCTAACGCTAACGGTGTGTCCTGCAGGCGGAGTGGGTCGGAGATCAACGATAAAACGAGAGTCGTTATTGTGATGAATACCCCAAAAAGTATTATTTTTAATCGTAATGGTTTTGGTCGATTGCTCAACGGTTCTGACATTGTTAGCGTACCAAATCAAGTTTCCTGCGAATCTATTGAATGTGGAATTCATAATTTGGATATTGTATATCGCAAATTGTTCTACGTCCATATAAACCATTCCATAATCATAGTTCCCCATGCCTACGGTATTCATCTGACAATCGTCAACAATTAGATAGTCGATAGACGACGGTACAGACCAAGGTTGACCTTGTACACGGAAAAGATTTCTGTCGTAGCCTTTGAACGTACAATTGATAAATGCAAAGGTATCCAAAGTAAATCCACCTCCATTTACACCTTCTGCTTGATTCATATTCATGATATAGGCACCGTTTCCACCACCTCCGGCAGCAAAACCGTCTGTTCTGAAAAACTCGACATAGTTGAATTCAAGTTTACCGCCTTGATTACCAACATCTCTAAGGCTGATCGGAGTTGTACCTGTGGTATTGATTTTTGCCCTTAATCCGTCAGGGTCACCCATAATAGTCATGGGTCCTGCAGGTCTGATTACCCCTGAGTCAGGGTCCATTGTATGGTCCCAATTTTCCGGTAATACCAAAATCATGCCGATATTGGCAGGATTTTGCATTTCTGCTCTAAGGTTGGCACTTGCAGGTAGATATTTTACATTATCTCCTTCGATTCCGGCATTGGTTCTATAGTCTCTTGAACCACGACGAACATCTTCGTTGAAAATCTGAATGGTATAGGCTGTACCCGGTGTTAATCCGCCTATTTCCACCATTCCGGCATCAATATCGTCAGATGTCAGTTCAATCTCTTCCACCGGCGTAGGTTCCTCGTCTTCATCATCGGCGAGGAATGCTTTCAAGTTTGTAACCGCAGATCCGATAGGGAAACGCACGATAATCGAACCTTTTTTCACATCACCGGGCTGTGGAGCTGCGATGATTTGTTCGTTAGGCACGTTGAACGTGATGCGTGTGTCTTTGGAACTTTTGGTCGGATCGCCCGAAATGGCTTGAATCAATGCCGAATGGCGGAATCCACCTGCCAAAGGTCCTAACGTGATGGAGGTTTCGGTTGTGTACCAATCTCCTGAAGGGTTGTCGCTCGGTCTCCATTTGTTTTCGTCGAGGAATTGCAAACTATCTCGGAAAATCTGAATCCGATATTCGGTTGCATCTTGAACGGTGTCCCACGAGATGGTTACGTAGGGTGTTGCAACGGCTACCGGTCGAGTAACAGGCGAGAAAATACGCGGAAGATCACGGTCTTCGTTAAGTTCTTTTTTACAACCTTGCAGACTGAAAAACATCACCGCCAAGGTTAAAACCCATACGATATTTTTTGTTTTTATAAACTGTTTCATAGTATCTTATTTTTTGGTTCTCGAGCAAAGTCGAGAGATTGTTTAATAATTTCTTAGGTTTGAGGTTGTGATTTTACTACTGTGTTGTTGGACGTGGGTCCAGAGTAGGTACCGGTGGAACTTGAGCCCAATACGGATCGTTTTCAATTTTGGCAATCAAAGCATATCGTTCCGGGAGAGCAAACAAGTGATTGTTATGCGATTTGAAATATCCGGCATTGAGAACATCCAACCAATTCAGGTAGGCGTTTAAGTCGACACTGGTTTCCGGTATTGGGAAAAATCTAATGTTATAGATTCCGTTTTCAATATGTCCAACTGTGTCGGCAGGATCGACTTCGTTACGCCAGTTTACGGTACTCATATTAATTTCTTGATACAGTGCCGGTGCCGGCGGTAAATGAAATCGGAAATACAGTCTTGATGGCACAAGCCCGCCACCCAATCTTGCGGGGAGTTCGCCTCTTTCAGCCAGGGCATAGTGTTCGTCTTTGAATCGTTCTAAGTGTTCGCCAAGGAGATTCCAGCGAATCAAGTCCCATTTGCGATGATTTTCGCCTGCCAATTCCCATGCACGTTCGTCTACGATTGCTTGAAAGAAATCCGAATTGATGTTTGCTGCTGCTGCCGGATTGGTTGGGAAAGCTCTGTTGCGTACTTGCATCAGCGACGACATTGCATCAGCCATTTCGCCCAAGTGGTATGATGCTTCAGCATGAAGTAACAATGCATCTGAGTATCTCATAACGGGCCAATTGGCTCCTGTAGGTCTTTTTCCGGTTCCGGTTTCCAATGCTCTTTTGGCAGCATCGCTCAGATATTTAAGATCCCATTTTCCAATACGAGCGAAATCGCGTAAATTAGTCCATCTTTGACGGTATCCTGCCGGACCTGAATTACTTGCACTACTTTCGTTATTGAATTCGCCGATACTCACGGTTACATCTCTGCGTGTATCATCGTCGTGAAACGAATAGAAAAAGATCGGGCTTGTAAGGATATAAGCAGTGTTGGCGGAATTAGAGTATTGGTTCGTTGTGCCAGTGTGACGAACGCCAATACAGTAGGCTACAGTGCCGCCTGATCCGGTTTGTCCGGGACGACCGAAATCGATTTCCCATAAACTTTCACTTTGATTGATACCGGCACATTGGGTAATAAAGTATTGAGCAAAACTTGGGGTCAAACTGTGTGGACCTTCGTTGATCAGTTTTTCCACAGCGTTTTTTGCAATTTGATAATAGGTGTTCGGATTAGTTCCTTGACGTGTTTCGCCATTCGGGCGAATTGAATATCCTGCACGATACATGGCGATACGTGCAGTTAAACCTAAGGCATAGCCTTTGTTTACCCGATTAACACTTTGAACGCCCATTGCTCCATTGCCACCTACCCAAGGTAAGATTTCAACTGCCTCTGCCAAGTCATTGAGCAAATGTTCATAAATTTCATCACGGTCTTTTTTGGAATCAAAAACCACTTCAAAAGCCGGATTGATAACGAACGGTATATCTCCAAAGGCACGTATCATTTCCATATACATGTGTGCTCTAAGTACAAGGGCTTCTGCACGGAGTATAGCCATTCCTTCTCTTGTTGTTGGATCCGATGATGCCGGACTAAGCGGAATATAGTGAATGGCAAGATTTAGTTTGTTAAACATCCCGTACACATGAGGCCATGATTCGTCTAAATCATTACCACCCGAGAAACCGGGGCGAGAAATATAGTTTGAAAATGCACGAAAATCACTTCCGTTCAAAGTGGCACCTGTTGCCATTTCGATGTCTGTATTGGGCATCCAAAACATATTCATCCGGTCGTTGTAAACTCGGTCGGAGATTAGGTCGCGGTATGCACCCATAATTGCATAGTTAGATTTTGGCAGGGATTCAAATAATTCCTCCGGCGTACTTGCAGACGGAGAATCTTGATCCAAAAAATCTTTGCATCCGGGCATTGCCACTAAGGCTAATGCGAGGAGGCTGTAAATTAGTTTTGTTTTCATATCTTTATTTTTTACTTTATTTTATTTGGTTAAAAGGTTAAACGTTCGCTTCGCTCACTTGGTTAAAGGTTAAGGGTTAATGGTGGCTTTTGGTGCAGCTTTGACCTTTTACCCTTTTACCTTTCACCTCATTACTTTCGTTTAGAAAGTAATGTTTACACCGAATACAATAGTTCTTGCACGCGGATAAGCCGACCAGTCAAGACCCGGAGTTGTTGGAGCACTGCGGGTACTAACTTCGGGATCCATACCCGAATAGTTGGTCCACAATGCCACATTGTAACCGGTTGCGTAGAAACGCAGGTTTTCCATAGCGATTTTTCGGATTAGCGGTTTTGGAAGGCTGTAACCCAAAGTCAGCGTACTTAAACGCAAAAACGAGCCATCCTCAATAGCCCAAGAGGTTAGTCTTGTACGACCGGCACGAGCCGAGTGAACTTGGGCATTGGCATTTACTTCCGCCAAACGTTCCGGATTATTACGGATATTGGCTCCGGTTTCAGGATCGATAAACATCCATCTGCGTGAGGAATTCATTTCCTCCAGGATATTATAGTTTCGACGAGAATCGACATTACCTACGGTCATTGCCACACGGTTTGCGTTATAGATATCGTTGCCATAGCTCCAGTTAAAGAATGCCGAAAGGTCGAATCCTTTCCAACTTACCATCAGGTTGAAACCGCCGGTATGTTTGGGATTGGCATTTCCAATAATCGTTTTATCGCCGTTAAGATCGACATTACCTCCTTCTCCATCTAATTTTTTTAATTTCATTTCGCCGGGTTCGGGATTGGCAAATCCTCCGCTAACAGCACTACTGTTTGGAACACCATCTTTGAGTACCCATCGGTTACCTGCTGCATAAAAATCCTCGAAATCGTCGAATGTGTACCAACCATCATAGATATGTCCCCACATCAAGCCCAACGGTTGACCAACTCTTGCGACATAATCGTAGGAAATTTGGCTTCCTGCCCATTCGGACTGGAAATGCAATTCATCAACTTCTCCAAGTTTATCCACATTGCTTTTATTGAAACCGATATTGAACGATCCTCTCACTTGGAACGGAGAATTCATCACACGTTTTTCCCAAATCACGCCGGAAAGTGTAAATTCAACTCCTTTATTAGAGGTTTGACCGATGTTTTGTTGTTGGTTCCTGTAACCTAAATGTGACGGAATTGTGTTTGTGATAAGTAGGTCGCGTGTGGTGTTCCAATATAAATCCATAATAAAGTCCATACGTCCTTCCCAAAACATCAGGTCAAGACCAATGTTACGCGTAATGGTGGTTTCCCATTTCAAGTTTGGGTTTGCCATAGTATTGCCTGGTACTAAGGCACCCTGTTGTATTCCTTCAAGATAGTAGTCTTGACCGCCAGTTGCAGTGCCATAGGTTAGTCTCCACAGGTCGTCATTGATACGATTGTTTCCAGCCATACCCAAACTTGTGCGAAGTTTACCGCTATAGAACCAATCCCAACCCAAATCTTTCACAAAACTTTCTTCTGTAAATCTCCAAGCCACAGCAGCAGATGGGAAGTATCCCCATTGATTGCCCTCAGCAAATTTACTGGATCCGTCGGCACGGAAAGTAAATGTTGCCAGATATCTATCGTTAAGACCATAATTCAAACGTCCGAAATAGGATAACATATTACGTCTTGGTGATTCACTGGAGGTGCTATTGTCAGGAGCTCCTAATCTCATATTGGCGAGAACATATATTGGCGTTGCCGCAACATCGAAACCTTTTGAAATCATTCTTGTTGATTTAGTCCAATCCGAGTTGACCTCTTGACCGACCAATACATCGAATGAGTGATTTTTCGGTAATACATCTTTTGCATTCCAATTTAATGTATTGGCAATACGATAGGATTGATTTTGCGAGTGATCGATTTGTCCGATGGGTAAGGCACCGCCTTCTTGCACGGCTCTACTGGTGTAGGGACCAAAAACTTGATCTTGACGACGATTTTCTGTGCCGTAGCCACCTTCAAGGCGATAGGTTAAGTTGTCTAAAATTTTCCAATTGAATGCACCGTTCAAGTTTGCACTCGCACGATTTTGGATATTGTATTCCTCCAATGTAGACCGAACCGGATCTCTTGCAATACGCAACCATTCTTCATCAGTCGGATCGAAATCTTCTGTCATTTCAGCCAATCCGGCAACCGGACGGTATGAGATAGCATTTCTCAGACGGCTGTTTGAAGATTGTCCTGCGGATCCTGCACCCGGTCCGATAACTTTCGTAAACGAGGTACGTGTATTGAAATCGAAAGTCATGCGTTTGTTCAAACGTGTATTAAAACGGAAGTTGATATTCGTCCGTTCATAACCTGAATTTAACATGACCCCTTCGTCTTCATCGCGAGCAAAACCGAAATTATATCGGGTGTCTTTGGTTCCACCGGAGATGTTCGCATTGTAGTTGGTTGTTTTAGCAATCTGACCGAACAATTGTTCTGCCCATTTAGGATTTGCCTTGTAGTCGTAGAGGTCAATATCTTGATATTGTCCGTAACGGCTTGTAAAGGCTGATGATGTTGCCCCTTGAATTTCGGCTTGGAGCATCACAAATTCGCTATTGTTCAACGCCGAAAGCAGGTTGGTTACTTGTCTTACGCCATGAAAAGCATTCACGTTAATGGTTGTTTTTCCTTCCGTACCTTCTTTGGTTGTGATAATCACAACACCGTTAGCACCGCGTGCACCGTAGATTGCCGTAGATGATGCATCTTTCAAGATGTCGATACTTTCAATTTCTGTTGGAGAAATGTTGGCAATGCTGGCAACCGGAAATCCGTCTACGATGTAGAGCGGAGCGTTGTCTTGTGTGATGGATCCGCCCCCACGAATACGGATTTTAATGTCCGCATCGGGCGAGCCTTCGGTTGTTGTAACCGTAACCCCTGCAACTTTTCCGGTCAGTGCTTGTGCTGCCGACGTAACAGGCATTCTTTGCAGTTCGGTTCCGGAAACGGACGATACGGCACCTGTGAGATTACGTCTCGTTGTTGTTCCGTAGCCCACCACCACGACTTCGTCGAGTGTTGAGAGTTCGCTTTCCAAAACAATTGTGAAACTGGTCGAAGAACCAATATCCACTACTTGTCTTTTGAAACCAATAAACGACACAACAAATTGTGTCGCTTCTTGCGGCACCGTTAGCGAAAAACGGCCGTCAAAGTCGGTGGTTACACCGGTTGTACTGCC
>WRKV01000013.1 GCA_009777915.1 Bacteroidales bacterium
AGTTAGGCGAAAGCGTCCGCACGCTGTCGACAACGAAATACAAAAAACGATGAAAAGAATTTTTATTACCACAATTGCAATTATCTGTTTACAGAAAACAACAGCACAGCAAACACCTGATAAATTCGATTGTATTGCTGAAACTCCAGGTATGACAACCAATATGGGCATAATTAGTTTCAAAACAAATAGAACATGGAAAGTAGGCACTCAAGAATGGTCTGATGCCGTAACAACAAGCAAGTGCAAAAAAAACGAATTTCAAGGTGTATCATCAGGCAAATTTAATGCTGATTGCAGAGAAAATCCTGGTTACGGCGATTTGTTTTCTTGGTGTGCTGTTAGTCGTTTTCAAAACCAACTTTGCCCTGCACCTTGGCGTGTACCTACAAAGGAAGATTTTATTGTGCTCGACATTGCTTTAGGCGGTGATGGCGAAGGGTATGTTGCAGAAAAAGAAATTACAGAATACAGAGTTTCTGGTTATGGGAAAGTTCCATCAGGCACAAGAAAAATGACTCAAATGGATCTTTTGAATGAGTATCTTAATAGTTGGGGTGGTACTTTTGGAGGAAAAATGTTTAATCCAGATAGTTTTTTTGGATCTTTAGGTTTTACATCTCAAGGCCGTTCTGGCTACTATTGGACACAAACGAAACATGAAATAAATTCAGCCTACTCAATGTATTTTAGCAATAATGGTATAATTCAACCGCTTACACGGCACGGAATTCAAGAAGGGCTTTTGCTACGATGCGTTCGTGGTACCATCGACAAATCGCTCATCTATTCTTTTTGGGCAAGTACACAACCAAAACCTGATGAATTTGGTTGTATTTCAGAAACACCAGGAATGACTACTGATGTTGGCATAGCAAGTTTTGTTTCAGACAGAACGTGGACTGTTGGCAATCAAACTTGGTCTGATGCTGTTACTGCAACAAAATGTCAAAAAGAAAGATTTCGTGGATTTTCCGATATCTTAAATCATTTCAACGCTGACTGTCGTTCCAATCCCGGAGAGAGAGGCGATTTGTTTTCTTGGTGTGCTGTTGCTCGCTTTCAAAACCAACTTTGTCCTTCTCCTTGGCGTGTGCCAACAATAGAAGATTTCAAAGATTTAGATCTTGCAATGGGCGGAACAGGAAATACCAGATGGAGAGCTACAGAGAAAGATATTCAATTTGTAGAAAACAATTACATTACACGTTGGGGAGGTGATTTTAGTGGGTTTCATAATGAACGATGGTTCGTTGACCAAGGCAAAGGAGCAAATTATTGGTCGTCCTCTTTCATCATGAGAGATCCGGAGCCAGTATCATCGAGACAAGGTCCTACGATGACGATGACCCCCGTTCGAGGTAGTGTTGATGGAACTCCTCTGTACCTAAGATTCGATAGTGATGGTGGAGTTGGATTTACTGTTGTTAGATCCAACCAAGCCAACGGAAAAACGCTTCGGTGTGTTCGAGATAAATAATTTCAATCAAACAAAAATACAAAAAAATGAAAAAAAACTTATTTTATACAATAATTCTATCGCTTGCATTTGCAACATCCTGCAAAAACAATCCGAAATCGGAAATTACAACAAAAATTGAGATTGCCAATCAACAAGACTATTATTACGAACCAACAGAATCTGTAATCTCCGGAACAATTAAAAGTGAAACATTCTTTGGTCCTCCCGGATATGGCGATAATCCTCAAACTGACAGCAGAGAAGATTATTACATATTGTATCTTGATAACTCGATAAATGTTATTTCAGAAAGTAAAGAAATAGAAGAAGGCGATTTTAACTATACAAGATACAACATCTATAAAATTCAAATAGCACCAGCCTTTGGCTCTGATATAACATTTACAAAATATGAAAATAAATTTATTCAACTGACAGGAACATTTTATGGGGCACACAGCGGACACCACAAAACAGATGTTATACTGAGCGTTAATAAAATCGAAGAAATAAAATAAAAACAAAAAACCTGCCACTAACTAGCGGTTTGGCGAAATGGCTACTCGTCCCCGCGTGAAGTTTTAGGAAATCAAAAACATCCCGCTGGACAGCGTAGCCACTAACTCAAACGCCGCCACCCTGTTGGGCGTAGTTTGCACTCAGGAAGTTCGGCGACGATTCCATCGGTCGTCGTAATATCAAGATAGATTCCATCTATCACAACCAAACCAATAAAAAATTTGGTCAATTCAAAAAAAAGATGTAACTTTGCAGATATTTATGTGTTAGCTGCAATTTTAGCCAACGGCAGTGCAAAACAAAAAACGAATATTATGTTTAAAAATTTATTTAAGAAAAAAAACAATTACGAACCATTGGACTACGAATTGAGAAAATACTTTGAAAATAATATTCTCTGTTTGAAGGAAATTTTTTCCGAAATACCTTTAGAAAATAGAAAAGTGTTTCTCCCTATAACATCTGACTTTCCTGTCAAAAGTAACGGTTCGATAGAGAGTGCCATTGAGGTTTTAATAATAGTTGCCGAAGCAATGCAAATCAATCCAAATGAGATAGAAATTGATTTTTACGAAGAAGGTGTGACGGCATTATCAAACACACGTAATTCTTCTATAATTTTAGAAAATGACAATGAAAGTGGGTTGAGTTCTGGGCAGTATCACGGAAAAAACGAAAACGGCAAATATGAAATTTCTGTAAATGTCAATAATCTTAATAATCCAGAAGCATTAATTGCAACTATTGCTCACGAACTTTGTCATATCAAATTATTGGGCGAAAATAACATAGAAGTAAATGATGAGTATTTGACAGACTTGACAGCGGTCTTTTTTGGTTTTGGAATTTTTATGGCAAATGCTTCGTTTCAATTTTATCAAGAAGAAAATGGGTGGGGGTACAACACTGTTGGATACTTGAAGCACGATGAATGGGCATATTCGTTGGCCTTATTCGCATTTTTACGAAATGAAGACAACCCTGAATGGCAAAATTTTTTAAATCCAACCGTAAGAAAAGAGTTGAAAAAATGTTTAGCCTATATGACTGAAAATAACGAAGAAATTTTTAAATTTACAGATAAAACTGAGTAAAAAAAACTGCTGCCAGCTAGCGGTTTGGCGAACAGGCACAATCCTTGTCCCGTTAGGGACAACATATTGGTAGAAAACTAATTTTCCAAAGATTTGGCTGATTGAAAAAAAAATTGTATCTTTGTACTCGAAATTAAAATGGTAAAGCGATGACACAAATTGTATTACAAAACAGCATTGACACTATGCAGATGAACGTGTTGAGAGGACTTTTCAATTCGTGGAATGTTGCAATTGAATTTAGAGAAGAAGAAAAACTTGAAACTAAAAGTTTAACCCAACGTTTTGCAAGGACTCGCGGTATGTGGAAAGATTACGACATTGATGCGAAACAATTGCGTCGAGATGCTTGGGGAACAGAAAAATTGTTGCAAAAATGATACTTTTAGACACAAACATTTTCATAGAAATTTTTCGAGGTAATGTTGATATTGTTTCGAAAGTTGAGGGTATTCCGGAAATTGCTGCCTGTGATGTTGTCCGTGCCGAATTGTTTTATGGCGCAAGAGACAAACGTGATTTGCAGGAAATAAGTGCAGATTTAGAGGGATTGCCAACTTTGTCTTTGCAACCGCAAATAGCAGAAAAAGCAGTGGATTTAGTGAAAACTTATTGCCTTTCTCACAAACTCGAATTTGCCGATGCACTCATTGCATCAACAGCACTCCATTATGATGTAAAATTGTTCACGCTAAATAAAAAAGATTTTACATTTATTCCTAATTTGAAATTTTTTGAGTAGGTAAACACCTGCACTTAACTGGCGGTTTGGCGAAATGGCACAATCCTTGTCCCTAACGGGACGAGGGTACGAAAAATTTTTGAAACGATAACAAAAATTTGGTCAATTCAAAAAAAAGATGTAACTTTGTAGTCGTAATTCTAATCAAATAAGATATGACAAACATAACATTGGAATATGACTTTAATGATGTGAAAACACAAAAAACGTTGGATTACATTCTTTCGTTGGGGTTGTTCAGACCTGTCAATACTATTGCAAGCATTGATGAATTCATATCCGAGAAGAGAAAAAAACTTGACAACGATTTGAAAAATTATTTGGTTGATTTGTCAGAGTTTAAATTTAACAGAGACGAGGCAAATATCTATGAGTAAATTTGCATTAGACACAAATGTCTTGATATACAGCCATGACGAAAACGATGGGTATAAGCAAAATATCGCAAGAGATTTGATTGTGCAGTCGCCTGTAATCTGTACGCAGGTTGTTTCAGAATATATCAGCGTATTAAAACGCATACTGAATATTCCTAAAGCGAATGTAATAAATGCGGCTATTCCTATTTTGAGAAGTTGTCAAATTCAAGCAGTTAATATTTCAACATTGCAAACAGCGGAACGACTGATATTGCAATACGATTTCCAACTATTTGACGCTATCATTGTTGCATCAGCCTTGGAAAATGGTTGCGAAATACTTTATTCGGAAGATATGCACCATAAAATGAAAGTTGATAATTTGGTTATTGTCAATCCTTTTTTGTAACTTTGCAAAAATAGAAATGAAACAAAAAAATGAAAGAACTACTTTATTCCACAATGATTTTATCGCTTGTGTTTGCAGTTTCTTGTGATGACAAGGGAAAAGACCCCGAACAAGAGCAAGAACAGGAACACCCTCTTTTAGGTATAGTCAGTTTCAAATCTGATTCCACTTGGACTATTTCCAACGACACCATCACTCAAGAATGGTCAGATGTTGTTATGGCGAGTGGTTGTAAAAAAGATGGTTTTAATGGAGGTAGACCAAGTAGTTATAGAGCCGATTGTCGTCAAAATAACCCGGGTTATGGCGACTTGTTTTCGTGGCGTGCTGTTTCTGAAAACAAAGATTTACTTTGCCCTAATGACTGGCGTGTTCCAACTCGTGAGGATTTTCGAGATTTAGATATTGCCATGGGTGGTAATGGTGAACTTAGGCCGTCATGGGTAGATAATTTTGTCGAAAATACGTATTTGAATTATTCTGTTTGGGGTGGTGTTGGTGGCGGTATTTACAATAATTATGACTATGGTTCTCCTTCAAATGTTTTCTTTTATTGGTCTCAGACGGAAGCCAATGCAAACAGAGGATTTGCCTTGTCCTGCATTACAGGTAGTATTCATCCGCAAAGTGACGAGGATAAAGACAATGGATTTCAACTCCGTTGTGTTCGAAATAACTAAACTAATCAAAAACAATCAATACCTGCGTGCAATTGTCGAAATGACACCCGCACTTCGCCAAAAGCCTTTGTCGCACTCTGTGCTCAACGAAAGTTTTTCTATGCAAACCGAAGTGCTTTCAAAAAGAAGTCGGGTAAGGGTTTTAGAGGATTTCGTTTTTCGAGATGGAGATAAATTCCCCATTTTTTGAGGATAGGAATTTTGAATGTTTCAACCAATTCAATCAATGTGCCGTCCGGATCTTCAACGTAGGCAAAGCGTCCGGCGGCTTCACCCATATCGAATTTTTCGCCGGCAACGGCAGAATCCACCGTGAACGGATAACCTTGATTTTCGCAATTGATTTTAATTTGATTCATATTTTTTACATCGAAACAAAGATGTATATATCCTAAATCGCCCCATTGACGGTCTTTGTAGAGTTTTCTGCCTTGATAATTTTCGGCTTGTAAAAGTTCGATGTAAGACGCACCAAGCAATCTCGAAAACGGACCAACACGTGGTTCGCTGTGAGAAAGCAACACACGACGGAACGATTTTTGTCCGCCAACAAGTCCCGAAAGGTCAGAAAACACAGATGTTTCGTCATAGATAACCAGATCATAACCCAAAACATCATGGTAAAATTTCATAGATTTTTCCATATCGGAAACCCCAACCATCACACCGGCAACACCGCCTGTTTTGGCTTTTCCACTGTTGAAAAACGGCAAACCTTCCATCACTTCAAAGATATTTCCGAACGGATCCTCGCAGAAAAAATGTTGCAATCCACACGGTGCTTTTTGCGGTTCGCAAAGGATTTTGAAATGTTTTTTCACATGATTGTATGCACCCAAAACATCATCGGATTTGATTTTGCAAATCGCCAAACCCAAGTCGCCGAGTTCGGGTGTAAACGTTGGTGCAAGCGGTGTTCGGGTGGTATATTGCCAAATTTCCATGCCACCACCACCACGCAAATTCAGTGCTAAAATAGCACGACGATCTTGCGGTTGTCCGTTGGTGTAGGGGAGCATAAGTTCTGCAGTGCCCGTATCATCGAACATTCGAACGTTCATACCGAACGCTTGTTTGTAAAATTCAAAACCTTTGGCGACGTCCGTCACGCCGATGCCCATTTGCTGAATGCCTGAAATTAAGTTCATAGTTATGTTGTTTAATTGTTTAATTGTTGGTTTGGTTATTTTAACTTACTATTTACGGATTTACTATTTACTATTTACTATTTGGCGGAGCGTAAATCGTACATTTGTAAATCGTAAATCCTTTTCATTCCGTCAGCAAAGAACACCCCCTCACATCACTACCTTCAATTCTGCCAAGCACTTCAAACGTGCTATCGGGAAAGGTTTTTCCTAAATCTTGCGTAGCAATAAACGGACAAGACTTGTAATTTGCCAAATCAATCACATTGATTCCTCCCGCGACATGGTGTTTTTCTACACCGGACGGATTCGTCAAAGGTCGCGTAAACACCCGCATCCAAGGTGGACACGAAAACAAATTTTCGCCTTTGGAATAGGCTTGCGAAAGCAATTCGGTCATACCATATTCGGAGTAAATTTTTTCAACACCAAACCCTTCGCAAAGTCGTTTGTGAAGTTCGGTTTTGCTCAATTCCTCACGACGACCTTTCATGCCGCCGGTCTCGAAAACCATTGTGTTTTCAAGGGTTTGTGGATACTGTTCGGCGAAATCCAATAAGGCATACGAGACACCAAACAAGATAATTTTTTTATGTTTTAGTTGTTGAATCCTTGAATTCAATTCATCCAAATCATCAAGAAAAAAGCCACTTTCCGGCGATTGGGTTTGCTTGATGAGAGAATCCATCATATAAATCAACGACGAATTTTGTTGTTCCGAATAGTTCGGCAAAAGAGCCAAGATAACATAATTTTCGGGCGAATCCCAAAAATAAGTAAACCCTTTGGTGAAACTTTTTTCGTAAAGATTAAAATCGGCGATAAAATGTTTGGAGGTGTTAATGCCCGTTGTTCCGCTACTGGCGAAGTATTGGTCGGTGTTTTCACCATCGATTAAAATGTTGTGATTTTTGAAAAACTCAACAGGCAAACAAGGAATTTCGGTAAAATGTTCGGGTCGAAAGGTGGCATCGAAAGTCTCTGCCATCGGTTGTTGAGATCCTCGAAACGACCGGAGTTTATTCACAAAATCAGCATACAACGAATTTTTCTGCATTTGAAAATCGAACATTTCCAAAGCGATGTTGTTGAACTCCTGTTCGGACGAAATTGAAAATATTTTTTCGGAAAATGTCACGTATTTCAGTTTTTTTTTGTATCTTTGTAAATTGGGATAAGTGTTCACTAATGAAAACATTTGCAAAGATACGATTTTTTTTCATAATTCCATTAATTTGTGTGGGACTTTTTTCGTGTGATCCGAACGAAAGACTTGATCCGGAATTGATTTTGGAGTTTGATAGTGTTCAAAATCTTAACGATACGGCATTGTTTTTGCAAGTAAAGTTTCAAAAAGGCGATGGAAATTTTGGGCTGGATTCGTGGGATACCGCATCTGCCGCTAACGCTAATCTTTTTGTTTACACATTCGACAAGCAAGAAAACGGCTCTTATGAAGTGATGCGAAGGCAAAGAAGTGACGATATCGAAATTTGGGACACTATCTTTGAGTCATATCACGTGCGAATTTCGAGTGCTGATCGGAAACCGCCGTTAAAAGGAACCTTTGGTATTTTTATTCCGAGAATTGCTTTTGAAACAGCACAAGGTCGCAGTGATTTGGGAATTATTCGGTATGAAATTTACGCATACGATCGGGACTTAATCCAAAGTAATACTGTTTTTTCACCTGATATTTCTGTTCGATGAGAAACCAGCAAGCCCAACGTCAGTCGCAGATTACAACCATGATTGTTGTAGTGTTTTTGATATTTATCGCAAGACTTTTTTATTTGCAAATTATGGACGACACCTCTACAAAAGGTGCGACTGACAACGCATTGCGAAATGTAACGCAGTATCCGGCACGAGGTTTGATTTACGATAGAAACGGCGAATTGTTGGTTTACAACGAAGCGGTATATGATTTGATGGTGATTCCCGGACAGGTTGTCGAGATGGACACGCTGGAATTTTGCACACTCATTGATATTTCGATAGATGACTTTCGCAAAAATCTTGAAAAAGCGAGACGACATTCCAGATTTGCACCGTCAATTTTTGAACGACAACTTTCCAAAGAAACTTACGGACAACTGCAAGAGCGACTGTTCAAATTTCGTGGATTTTACGTTCAACCTCGAACCTTGCGAAAATATCCTCGTCCGATTGCCGCACACGTGTTGGGTTATATCGGTGAAGTAAATGATGAAATGATCGAAAACGATCCGTATTACAAGTCCGGCGACTATATCGGAATGAGCGGTTTGGAGCGGTTTTACGAAGAATTTTTGCGAGGACAAAAAGGCAATAAAATTTTGTTGGTAGATGTTCACAATCGAGAAAAAGGAAGTTTCCGAAATGGTTTGTATGATACGGCTTCCGTGCCCGGAATGTCGATGCAAAGCACGTTGGATATAGAAGTTCAAGAGTTGGCAGAACTGTTGATGCAAGGCAAACGTGGTTCGATTGTTGCCATAGAACCCGCGACAGGCGAGATTTTAACGTTTGTAAGTTCACCGGGTTATGACCCGAATTTGTTGGTTGGACGAGTTCGTGGTGCGAACTTCCACAAACTGAACACAGATCCTCAAAAACCCTTGTTTAATCGGGCATCGCAGGCAGAGTATCCTCCCGGATCCATATTCAAAATTCCGCAAGGTTTGATTGCGATGCAGCAAGGTGTGGTGTCCGAACATACCGGATTTGCTTGCGATCAGTCGCAAGTGGGTTGTCACCCGCACCCTCCGGCATACAATATGCGGGCTGCTGTGAAAGTGTCGTGTAATCCGTATTTTGTGGCAACATTTCGCCGAATCATTCAACAAAATAAAGATCGAAGTGTTTTTATCGATGCTCGAATTGGCTTGGAACAATGGAATAAAGATATTCGGAGTTTCGGTTTTGGAGAGCGTTTGGGTATTGATTTGCCGGATGCCAATGTTCGCAGAGGTTTGATTCCGACTGTTGCATTTTACGATCGTTGGTATGGCGAGAATACTTGGGGATTTAGCACGTTTCGTTCGGTCAGTATCGGACAAGGCGAAGTAGGAATTATTCCTTTGCAAATGGCGAATTTAGCGGCAATTGTCGCCAATCGCGGTTATTACATTACACCGCATTTGGCTCGAACATTTGAGGATACGCTTGTTCCAACAAAAGATTTTGTGGAAAAACATCATACAACTGTTGATCCGAAACATTTCGAACCTGTTGTTTGGGGCATGTACGACGCTGTTTATGAACCCGGTGGAACGGCTCGTCGTGCACAAGTCGATGGCATTGTCGTTTGCGGAAAAACAGGCACCGTACAAAATCCGCATGGACGAAATCATGCGACATTCGTCGCATTTGCACCGATGGACGAACCGAAAATTGCGATTGCTGTATTCATTGAAAACAGTGGATTTGGCGGTACTTGGGCAGCACCGATTGCAAGTTTAGTCATCGAAAAATATCTGACCAGAGAAATCAAACGAAAAGAATTGATGCAACAAATGATAGAAACCAATTTTATGCACACCGCAGCACATTAGAATATGAGAGAGGACAAAGGTTTTTTGAAAAACGTAGATGGTTGGCTCATCTTGATTTACCTGATTTTGGTAGTCGCCGGCTGGCTCAACATTTATGCGGCGGTATATGACGAAAATCACAGCAGTATCTTTGATTTGTCGCAACGATACGGCAAGCAAATGTTATTTGTTATCGGAGGATTAGTCATTGCGATTTTAGTTTTGTTAGTAGATATGCGATTTTTTATGAATACCGCCTATCTGTTTTATGGTTTATCCATCGTGTTGTTATTGGCTGTATTGGTAATAGGGACCATAGTTTCCGGACAGCAAGCATGGATTCAAATCGGTGGATTTTCACTTCAACCGGCGGAATTTGCAAAGTTTGCAACCAATTTGGCTTTGGCGAAATATCTGAGTTCGAGCGGCGTGAGCATGAAACGAATGTCGTCGATATTGATGTCGTTTATCGTTATATTTTTTCCGGCAGTCTTGATTCTTTTGCAACCGGACACCGGTTCGGCATTGGTTTTTGCGGCGTTTATTTTGGTTTTGTATCGTGAAGGATTGCCTGCATGGATTGTTTGGACGGGCTTTGCAGCGATTGTGATTTTTATGTTGGATTTACTTTTGCCGTTTTGGATTGTATTGATTATTTTGGGTCTCGGCACCGGAGCATTGATTTTTATCAACAAAAAAACGTTCAAAAATATCGCATCGGCAATTCTGCTTTTCGCTGTTGCTGCGGGATTCAGTTATGGGTCGAATTATTTGTTTGATAAACTCGAACCGCATCAACAAGACCGCATCAACGTGCTGATCGGCAAAGAAGTGGATTTACAAGGCGTAGGCTACAATGTGAATCAATCCAAAATCGCCATTGGGTCGGGCGGTGTGATTGGGAAAGGCTATTTGCAAGGCACACAAACCAAATTCAATTTTGTTCCCGAACAAGCCACAGATTTTATTTTCTGCACCGTGGGCGAGGAGTGGGGATTCATCGGTTCAATCGTCATTTTAAGTTTGTTTTTGGTGCTGATTTTACGGATTATGCTTTTAGCCGAACGTCAACGAAACGAATTTGCACGAATCTACGGCTATGGCGTAGCGGCGATTTTGTTTTTTCACGTTTTAGTGAATATCGGCATGGTGATCGGATTACTGCCTGTTATCGGGATTCCCTTGCCATTCTTTAGTTATGGAGGCTCGTCGCTTTGGGCATTTACATTACTCCTGTTTGTATTTATCAAACAAGATGCATCAAGGATTGCGTTTTAGAAAAAAAAAACTAAAAAACAGACGAAAATTTAGGTTTGATTTTTTGCAAAATGCATTTTTTTTGCGGTTTTTTTGGAGCCGTTTTTAAGGATTTTAACATTTCGGAAAAAAAAAGGGTCGATTTTGGGTGTTTTTTTGATTTTTAATTATATTGATTTTACAGGTGTTTTGGAGATTTTAGTTAAAATTTTTTAAGTTTTAACACTTTTTAACTTAAAATTTTCGATTCGTGTTTTTTTTTCATATAATTTTGCAGTTCCAAATTTTAGGAACCATGAAAAAATTTATTTTACCTTTAATCTTTGGAAGTTTGTTTACCTTCCAAAATGTGTTGCAAAGTCAAGGACTTGCTCACACAACCAATTTGCCGGCAGGCATTCAACGCACGGGTCGTCTTACGTACGAACTTTCCGTGATTAAGTTAGAACTTCATCCAACAGGTTCAAAAATGGATTTACTGTTGGACGTAAAAACACCGCAAGAAAGTGGCGACACCAATCATTTGCGATTCATTGCGAGTGGTGTGAACTGGTCTGAACAAGGCGGCTTTGCTGATGAAAATGTTCGAATGAGTTTGATGGAAGACTATCGGATTCCGCTCGGAAAAAGCATGGACATTGTGCTGAAAAAAGCCGCAGCGAACAGTGGAACATTCGCTGAGATTGATTGTAACGGACTCAAATTTTTGAGTTTGGACGCCACGTTGGTTTTCGACGAATCGCTTGTTATTCCAGCCGATTGTAAACAATCTCCATGCGACAAATTGTCGGTAGATTTCAGCATGACCATCGAAGCATGGTCGGATTTGATTGTGGGTTTGAATCTTCCGGCGTTTCAGATTCCATCTTTGGAAGGCTGGGTTTTTCAAGCCAATCAGGTGGTTTTCGATTTCAGTGAAAACCGAAAATCACCTATGGCAGAACTCCCGGAAATCTATATCCAAACCTACTTTCCGGGCGATGAAAATCTTTGGAGAGGCGTGTTCATCAAATATCTGGAAGTTACTCTGCCGGAATCTTTCGAGGGAGACGAGCGGTTTTCTTTTCAGGCACAATCTTTAATCATTGACGAAATGGGCATCACCGGAATTCTATCCGCAAAAAATGTTATTCCGAAAGGTTTGGCTCATATTGGTGGTTGGGGCTTGAGTGTGGACACGCTGGGTTTGGAGTTTTTAACGAATCGGTTGAAATCCGGCGGTTTTGCAGGGGAATTACAACTTCCGATTACCGATACAAGCTTAACGTATTTCGGACATATTTTCGAAAACAATCGTTATTTAATGCAAGTCGACTTGCACAGTTCCATACAGTTCGATTTTCTGAAAACATCGTCAGTCGAGATAAAAAACGAATCGTTTGTAAAAATGGAATTGGTTGAAAAGCGATTTTTGGCACAAGCTGTTTTGCATGGCGAGATGAAATTTGAGGAAAAAAACATAGGGGGGGTACTCAGTATTTCGAGCATAGGATTCGAAAATTTAATCTTTCAAAATCAAAAACCCTATTTATCGGTTGGCAAAATTACTCATGACGGAAGTATTGATTTGTCCGGCTTTCCGGCAATAATTGACAAACTTGATTTTGTTTCCGAGAATGAAAATTTATTGCTAAATAGTGCGGTAAGTATTGGTTTAACAAGTGCTACCGACGGCGGTTTCAGAGGAACAACAGGGTTCACCATTCGTTCTAAATTGGAAAAAACCGAAAGACAACATCGTTGGATTTATGATGGTTTTTCGATTGATGAAATTTCTGTCGCAGTAGATGAACACACATTTTCATTAAGCGGAAAATTGGCAGTGTTTGAAAATGATCCGATCTATGGACAAGGATTTAGCGGACAGGCGGAACTCAACATTAAACAGCCGGAAATTGTTGTCAAAACATCTGCAACGTTTGGAAAAACAGAGGATTTCAGATATTGGTTTGCCGACGGATTGGTAAGTTTTGGAAAAACAGGGATTCCTATTTTTGCGGGCTTAGCACTGAATGGTTTTGGTGGCGGTGCTTATCAGCGCATGAAACCGATTTTCGACAAAAAATCATCATCGTCTGTGGGTTTTAGCAATAGCGGGATTCAATACGTTCCGGATGCGTCTACAAAATTCGGAATTCAAGCAGCAGTAACGGTTGCAGCACAAAGCAATCCCAAAGTTTTCAATGGACAGGCCGGACTCGAAATGTCGTTTAATACTTCCGGAGGGCTGAATTTTATTAAATTCAATGGTGCCGCCAAAATAGCACAGGGACTCTCTAACGACTTTTTTGAAACCATGACAAAAAATATCGAATTGTTGGGAGTCATGGATCCGAGCACCCAAGAACAAATGCGAAAAGAATCTGCGAAAGATGCTGCAATTACAGCACGTTTAGCGTTAGAGTACGATTTCAACAATAATGTTTTTCGAGGGTTGTTCAATACGGAAATTTCAGCACCATTCCTCAAAGGTTCGGGGCAAGCCGAGTTGTATTTGAGTTCGAACAAATGGTATTTTCATGTCGGACACCCCGAACGACGGTTTGGAATTAGTCTTGGAGTAGGTTCTCTTTCGTTGAATACAGGTGTATATCTGATGGTAGGACATGATATTCCTGCAATGCCAAAACCTCCGGCAACCATTATGAATCTCCTTAAAAACAACGAATTTTCTTCATTGGAGCAATCTCGTGGCAAAGATATTTCTTCGATAAATACAGGTAGAGGATTTGCGTTTGGCACAGATTTTTCAATGAATACAGGCGATTTAACGTTTTTGATATTTTTTGCACAATTTCAAACACAGTTGGGTTTTGATTTTATGCTGAAAGATTACGGCAATTGGTCGTGTGCGAACAACACGTCTACCATAGGAATTGACGGCTGGTATGGTAGCGGACAAGCGTATGCGTATTTGGCAGGAAAGTTGGGACTTGGTGTTAAAGTGTTTGGAAAAACACGAAAATTCACGATTTTAGATGCCAAAGTCGGTACACTTTTGGAAGCACAATTACCAAATCCTGTTTGGTTTAGCGGACAATTGGCAGCACAATACAATGTTTTGAACGGGCTGATTAAAGGCAATTGTAATTTCAAATTTGAAATAGGAGAGAAGTGCGAACTACCAAACCTTACGGAAATTGAGGAAATGAAAATAATTGCAGAAATGAAACCAAGTCAGGACGATGTTGATGTGAGTGTGTTTTGTTTACCACAAGCCGCATTTAATTTGCCGGTGAAAGAAATTCACGCAAGTGAAACAGAAACGTTCAAAGTTGAACTGGAATCGTTTACGCTGACATCTGAAAACACGCTGTTTGCAGGAGATTTGGAATGGAACAGCGATCGAACTTCCGTAGTTTTGAAACCGCTCGAGATTCTTCCTTCTCAGGCTTCTACGACCATTTCTGCAACACTTCGATTTTTTGAAAAAAGCAATGGGGTTTGGAAACCGTTACTTAACGGAGAAAATCAACCCCAAAAGGAAACCTTATCACAAACCTTCACAACCGGAGATCGCCCGAAAACACTACCTTTATCGGAGATTTTGTATACCTATCCCGTGATTGATCAGCAGAATTTTTATGTACAAGAATCATCGGAGGGTTACATTCAATTGAAACGAAATTTTGAGTATTTGTTTGACGTTGATAATTATGATTATGTTGTGAATTTTGAGGCATCGGATGGGGTTGTTTTTTCTTCGGACGTTGTTTACAACATTCCGAAAATCCGCGTTGAATGGGAAATGCCGAATTTGAATGCACAAACAAATTATACGGTTAGAATTATTGGAAACCCTCGAGAAACAAGTGAAAACTTTACCAATGTTTCAGAAAATTACACCTCACAAGATTTTGGAGACGATGATAATTCTGCTGAAATACGAAATACAGAAATTTCGGAAACGGCAGTAAATCCGCAGACCGTAGAGATTTTTTCATACGAGTTTCGAACAAGTTCATATCCGACTTTTGCAGCGGCAGTCAATTCGATAACGTTGCAAAAAGCCACGCTTCAAAACCTTTTGGTTGCACTCAACAGTGAGCAATATCTTTCAACCGGCGAGCCAATTTATTTGTCTGCAAACTGTAATCAGCCAACCAATTTTGACGACATTGAATTGTTTGGATCGACCTACACACAAGAAATTCCGCTTGTTAATGTGAGAGCAAATCTAAACTCGGAAAACATTTATTTTTCCAATCACATCAATCCGTTGATTTATCAATCTTACAATTACAACGGACTTGTAACTTTGCCAAGAACAACCGAGCAAAGCTTGCTTCCAACGTGGGCGATGACCCCCTTAAAACTATCGGCAAATTCTCAAATGTTTCCTTGGACTTACGATTTACCGGCGGTTTACAGACGTGACTTACAACAGGTTCAAGTTCAATTGGCGGATCAACATGCACAGGGAAAATACGTTGCAAACTACGATTCAATTATTAGCCAAACCTTACCAATTCCGGGTTTTGGAGCCTATCAATTCTCTTTGCAATATCGTCTTCCTTGTGGAAAATCGGGGACATTTGCCAATCTGTCTTTTGATTATACAAACTAAATAATATCAGTAATAACAAACAAAATCAACACAAAATTATATGAAAACACGTATTTTTATCTCCGCATTTTTGGTTTTTTTGTCCTGTATTTTATACGGACAACCTACTGCCAAACTGTATCTTAGTGCAGAATCTCAATCTTCTCAAATCCGCTTGCGATGGGCGGTTGATTGTCCTTTGACTTGGCAATTAGCTAATCGTTACGGTTACACGCTGGAACGCGTTGAAATTTTGGAAAATCAAGTTGTTTTGGAATATCCGAAACGCCGAATTATGAACGAGGTACCGATAAAACCCGCCGACACAACTGTGTGGATAGAAAGGTTTGACTTGCATCAAAGTTATGCTATTCTGTCGCAAGCCTTATTTGGCGAGGATTTCGAGACTTCGTTTCAAGTCGAGAGTCCTTTGTTTCAAGCGGTCAATCAATCACAAGAAAACGAACAGCGATTTTCCATTGCACTTTTGGCTGCCGACCAAAACTTTGAAGCCGCTTGTTTAGCGGGTTTGGGATGGATTGATTCTGTGGTCGAATCCCATAAAACGTATCTTTATCGGCTCTATATCAACACACCGGACAGCCTGATTTTAGGCGACACAGCAAAAATTTTGATTTCGCCGTCCGCACCCAAAAGTTTTCCGAAAATTACCAACATTTTTTCCGTAACCGGCGATAAATCTGTGTTTTTATCGTGGGACATCAAAAATTTCAATGGAATTTACACCGATTATATCATCGAAAAAAGCAGCAATTCAAGACAATTTTTGAGAATAACCGAATTACCATTGACTATTTCCAACGATGGCACAACGGCTGTATTTATGGATACTTTGGACCTAAACGACAAGCCGTATTATTACCGCGTTCGAGGCATCAATATCTTTGGAACTGTGGGTCCTGTTTCGGATATGGTTCAAGTGGTCGGCAGTCCGAATTTTTCTGCTTATCCGCAAGATTTGACGATTCTTGAAAACGGAAAAAATGTTGTTTTGCAATGGGCATTCGAAGAAAATGCTACCCAAGACATATCGCATTTTTTGGTTCTTCATCAATCGAGCATGGACGCTGAAAACGCTGTGTTGTCGCGTGTTTCAAACAGGCAACGAAGTTTCAATTTGAATCTTTCAAAGTTAGAACCGTCGAATTATTTTACGGTTGTTGCGGTTTACCAAAACGGACAAGAACGCAGTTCGTATCCGTGTTTTTTTCAGACCATCGATTCGATTCCTCCGGCAGCTCCGAAAGGACTTTTGGGCTTTGCGGACAGTTTGGGTGTTGTTAATTTACAATGGGCAAAAAACACGGAGTCGGATTTAGACGGGTATCGGGTTTTTCGCTCCAATCAAAGGGATCAGGAGGTTATTCAAATTTCCAAAACACTGATAACGGACACTATTTTTTTCGATACCATTTCTACAAATACCGACAAAAGCGTGTATTATCAAGTGATTGCTGTTGACAAACGCGGCAATAAATCTGATTTTTCGGCGATAGCAGAAGTTAAACGCATACAACAATTTCCACCTATGGCAAAACTTGAAGATTCGATTGCTGCGTTTTCTGCTGATATGTTCGAACCTTTACAATCTCCAAGAGTAACGGCTTTTGCAGACCGAGACAATCGAAAAATTGTTTTAAGTTGGAACACGTCTTATCCGGTTTCCGAAGTACAAATTTTCCGAAAAAAAGACGATGATGATTGGCGACTTTTGGAGATTTTTTCACCAACAAAAAATGCTTACGAAGATAAGAAATTAGAAATCAATTCAACCTATCATTATCGTTTGAAACTCGCTGATGACAAGCGTAATCACAGTCCGGTTTCTGTTCCGATTCGAGTCGTTTACTAAGCACTATTTGGCTAACTCTAAAATTTGTTTCACCACATCAAAAGTGATGTTTTCGTTTTCGCCTAATTTGGTGCCATTTGCTTTGAAGCGTGCCACGATTTTGTCGATAGAGTCTTGACCGATATTCAATTCGGAAAGTTTGGTTGCCAAGCCCAACGAACGGAAAAACTCGTCGGTTTTTGCAATGGTTTTTTCGATTTTTTCATCGGTTGAACCGGTTGTAATGTTCCAAACTCGTTCGCCGTATTGCACGATTTTAGCACCTTTTTGGTGTGCCATCACTCTCATCAACGAAGAGAATATCAGTGCCAAACTTTGTCCGTGTGTGGTGTTGTGCAAAGCCGTAATTTCGTGTGCAATTCGATGTGTTGCCCAATCGCTCGAAACACCCATCGAAATAAAGCCATTCAAAGCCATAGTCGCACAAAGCATAAAATTACTCATCTGCTCGTAATCGTGTTGATTGTTTTGAATTTTCGGGGTGATTTCAACTAAGGTTTGCAAAATGCCTTCTGCCCAACGATCCATCAACGGAGACTGTCCGGTTGTGGTTAAATACTGCTCCATTACATGCAACAATGTATCCGCAATACCTACAGCCACTTGAAATTTTGGCAACGAAAACGTGGTTTCCGGATCCAAAATCGAAAAGGTCGGATATACCGCAGCAAACGGAATTTTTTCAGCGGTTGCCGTGTTTGAAATTACAGAATTTTTGTTCATTTCCGAACCTGTTGCAGGGAGGGTCAACACAGTTGCCATAGGCACAGACTTCCCGATTTTTTTAGGATTAGTAACAATATCCCACGGGTCGTTTTCGTTCCAAATGGCGACAGAAATTAACTTGGTTCCGTCGGACACAGAACCGCCGCCAACCGCCACCAAAAAGTCGATTTGATTTTCTTTGCCCAACGCAATTGCTTTGCGTAAGGTTTCAACAGTCGGGTTGGGTTCGATGCCCCAAAACTCCATACAATTGTGGTTTTTCAAGGCATCTTTCACTTGATCGTAAACGCCGTTTTGTTTCACAGACCCACCACCAAACGTCAACAGGATTTTTTTGTCCGTTGGAATTTCTTTCGCCAATCTTGCGATTTGTCCTTTTCCGAAAATAAGTTTAGTCGGATTTTGAAATAGAAAATTGTTCATAGTGTTTTTTTTGCAAAGATACGAAAAAGTTTTCAAAATTTCATTTTTTTTTCCTATCTTTGCAAAATGTTTCAATCTAAAACCATAAACGAAAAACAATCTTGTTTCAGACCGTCCTCTGAAACCCGCGTGGCCGTACACACACACAATGCCCAAACCAAACCAAACCACCCGCTTTGTAGTTTCTTAAATTTTCAAATTTGCAAATATAGCAAATTTTTTCAACATACAAACCGCACCGATACATCTCATCGGGGCGGTTTTTTGTTTGACCGAAAACCTTCGTGGTTTTATTACGCAATCATTGTGGTTGTTGCGTCTTTGCTTTTTTTCCCTTTTTTAGGTAGTGTTCACTTGTTTGATTGGGATGAAATTAACTTCGCAGAATCGTCTCGTGAAATGATAGTTACAGGCGATTACAATACCGTTCGAATAGATTTTGAACCATTTTGGGAGAAACCTCCGCTTTTTATTCTAATGCAGGTTGTTTCCATGAAACTGTTTGGTATCAACGAGTTTGCAGCACGTTTTCCGAATGCGATTTGTGGAATTTTAACCTTACTTTGCCTATTTAGTATAGGACGAAGGTTGTACAATGAGCGATTTGGAATGATTTGGGCTCTCTCGTATGTGGGCTCCATTCTGCCGTTTTTTTATTTCAAGTCGGGAATTATCGATCCTTGGTTCAACCTTTTTATTTTTATCGGCATCTACTATTCAATACGATTTTTAGATGCAAGCAAAGGAAAAAAAACGGCAAAATCACATCTTTATCTCGTCTATTCAGCGTCTGCTATTGGTTTGGGTATTTTGACAAAAGGTCCGGTCGCACTATTGATTTGGGGTCTCACGGCTTTTATTTACGCTGTTTACCGAAAATTTCGTTTGCCCATACGTTGGTATCACATTCCTGAATTTTTATTGGTGTTGTTTATGGTGGGCGGAGCATGGTTTTTGGGACAAATTTTTGTTGGAAACAAAGAGGTAGTGGTCGATTTTATCAATTATCAAATCAGGCTTTTTCAAACACAAGATGCGGGGCATGGCGGATTTCCGCTCTATCATTTTGTGATATTGCTTTTCGGAGTTTTTCCTGCATCTCTTTTTTCGCTTGCTGCCTATAAAAAAATAAACGATGATACATCTGCACAAAAAGAGTTCAAAATATGGATGATAGTTTTGTTGTGGGTTGTGCTGATCGTGTTTTCAATCGTCAAAACAAAAATAATACATTACTCATCGCTCTGCTATTTTCCACTAACGTTTTTAGGTGCTTATGTTTTGTATAACTATTGTTATAGACACGTCCCTTTGAAAAAATGGATACATGTTTTGGTGATAATTTTTGCGGGGATCTTTTTTTTGATCGTGGCTGTTCTTACCAATATATTCAGGTTCAAAGACTATATCATCGAAAACAAACTTTTTAACGATCCTTTTGCTTTGGCTAATTTGCAAGCCGATGCCGGTTGGACAGGTTTCGAAGTTTTGATAGCCTTGATACCACTGTTGTTGATGGGTTTTGCAATATATTATTATCGCAAATCGCAGGCACTTCGATACACGATAACCGTATTCGTTGGCACATGTCTATTTACGTTTTTCACGATGAGTGTTATCGTCAAACGTGTGGAGGCATATTCACAACGTGCCGCCATAGAATTTTTCAAAAGTATAGAACATGAAAATTGTTATGTTACGACCATTGGCTACAAAAGTTATGCACATTATTTTTACGCTAAAACGCAACACTCCACGAAAGCCGGATTACACTATCTGCAAACCAACGAAAATCCAAGTATTCCCGTGTATGTTTCCGTGAAAAACACACATAAAAGCAGGGTAATGGAACAATATCCGCAATTGGAAGTTTTGTACGAAAAAAATGGTTTTGTTTTCCTAAAAATGACGAAATAAATAAAATACTAAAAAAATGAAATTGTTGAAAAAAATTCTGTGTTATACCTTATCTCCTGTTGGCATTGTGTTAGGCTTGATCTTACTGATTTCAGCATGGTTTTACGCTACATCACCCATCTACAAATTTGAAGAACCCAAACCCTTTTCAGGTAAGAATTTCTACAATCCTTATCAACATATGGATAAAGGGGAATGGAAAAAATGCGTATTTCATTTACACACGAAATCTTGGATGGGATTGATTGAAGATGGGAAGGACACGCCGGAAGACGTTTTAGACGTTTACAAAAAATTGCATTTCGATGTTGTTGGGATTTCTCATCATCACATCAAAATTAACAAAACAGATGCGAACAATCCTTTTTACATTCCAATTTATGAACATGGAATTGGTGTCAAACAAGTGCATAATTTGGCTTTGGGAGCACAGGGATTAGTATGGCGAGACTATATGTTTTCTAAAAATTTAAGTCAAAAACAACACCTTATTGATTTGTTAAAAACTAAAAGTCGTTACGTTGCTATAGCCCATCCTGCAAGGCGTCGAGGATATTCTCTCGAAGATTTCAAGTATTTATCAGGTTATGATTTATTCGAATTGCAAAGTGGTGGAATAAAATCCGAGAAGCAATGGGATGTGGCACTTTCGAGCGGACATCGAGCATGGTTAGTTGCCAACGATGATGGACATTCCATCACCAATCTTGGACGTGTGCAAAGAGAAGTTACGTTTGTGAATATTTTGGAATCAACAGGCGATGCAATTTTAGAATCTCTTGTACAAGGCAAGGCTTTTGGCGTAAGTTTTCCACGTGTTGATCAGCCAACGTTTGAACTAAAAAAACAGGCATCATCAATGGTTTCGTTTCCCGTAAGCGTTCGTATAAGCGAAGACAGTTTGTTAGTGCAATGGGGACAAACCATGGAACAAATTGAATTTATCGGCGACAGCGGGAAGTTATTAAAAACAGTAACCGACAGCGATTTTGCCTATTATTTGATAACTCCGGAAGACACCTACGTGCGTGTCAAACTCCACTGTTCCGAAGGTTTTGTGTATTATCTCAATCCGATTGTTCGCAGCCTGTCGGGCGATATGCCTGCGTTGCAGTTGCTAAGTAATGTAGACAGATGGAAAACAGTTGGAAAACGGACACTTCTTGGAGGTTGTTTCGTAGCATTGGTCGTATGTATTATTAAATTTCGTCAAAGAAAAAAGTTTCAAAAAAACAATTAAAGATATGATAAAAAACAAACGAATTGCCGTAGTGCTTCCGGCATACAATGCGGCAAAAACTCTTGCCCAAACCTATAGCGAAATTCCAATGGATATTGTGGACGATGTTATTTTGGTTGACGACAAAAGTCGCGATAATACCGTGCAAGTGGCTAAAGATTTAGGCATTAAACACATTATAGAACATGAAAAGAATCAAGGATATGGTGGCAATCAAAAATCTTGTTACAACAAAGCCCTTGAATTGAATGCCGATATCGTAGTGATGTTGCACCCTGATTATCAATATACACCAATGCTCATACAATCCATGTGTTACGTAATCGCCAACGATGTATATCCTGTTGTGTTGGGCTCACGTATTTTAGGGCGAGGTGCTTTGATTGGCGGAATGCCGGTGTACAAATATATCGCTAACAGACTATTGACATGGTTTCAAAATGTTCTGATGCGTCAAAAATTGAGTGAATACCACACCGGTTATCGTGCGTTTTCTCGTGAAGCCCTATTGGCAATTAACTACGAAACCAACTCCGACGATTTTGTGTTTGATAATCAAATGTTGGCTCAACTTTTTTTCAAAGGTTTTGAAATAGGGGAAATTACTTGTCCGACTAAATACTTTGACGAAGCCTCATCAATCAACCTGCAACGTAGCATCAAATATGGACTTGGCGTGTTGAAAGTCTCAATTTCCTATCGCTTGCAAAAATGGCACTTGGCAAAATTTAAGTTTCTTTCTTGAAAACAATGATTTTAACGACCGGAGGACGAAATGCTATAACCAAAACTCCAATACAGAAATTGTGCAACGGTAAACTGTGTTGCACTGATTCCGAATGTAGCGAAAAAATTATCTTTCAAATAAGCCTTGACTCCGAGAACTTGATAAAAAGGGACATCCATGTGATGTTTGTGGTAAACACTGTAGCCTATCGAAGCAAAAATAGACGCCACAGGCAAAGAAAGTTCACCCAAAAGCCCCAACCCAAACGACAAGCGATCAGAAAAATTTGAAATCGCAATACGATTGTATTCCAAACCGTCCTCAGGATTTAATTCTCGCCATGCCCTTGCATTTGAACTTTCATCGTACAAAAAGCGAACGCTCGGACCCCATTTATATTTGTAGCCTTTCACGATCATCGGACTGTAGGCCAAACCTAAAACCATAAAATCCCGATCAACGTACGGCGAAGGTAAACCGGTGCCGTTGGTTGAAAATTCGGTCTGCCGACTTGAGGTGATAAATTGGACATCATGACTGATATGACGAGGTGTTTCAGGAATTTCCATAGACGGATTTTTCAACAAAAATCCTTTATTTACCGGATTAAAATTGTACGCTAAAGAAACACTCAAAGCCCCCATATTTACGCCTTTATTGGGCTTGCGAGAGGCACCGTTTGAAAAATGATTGAAATCAACACCGAATTTCATTTCAAAATGTTTCGATAAAAAATAATCCATATACAAGCGCAATCCGGCATGGATATTATTGGGCGAGCCAATGGTGAGATTTCCGGGATTGTCAAAAGGATCATAAGAATCCCAATTCATCGACAAGCCCAAACCTACTTCCCAAACCAATCCGAGTTTTTCGGTAAATTGTGCCAATGTATTTCCTCTGAACACGTAGAGGGAAAAGGGGTTGCCGAGACCCGGATTATCCGTAAAGGAAGGTTTGTAAAACCCAATCCCGAAAAAAGGCATGTTGAACGCAAAATCCTCCCAAGAACTACCATTTGATGCACGTGCATACCTCAACGAAATTGCTTGATAATGCGGAATGGGCTTGAGAAAATCATCGGTATTGAAAACGTTGCCGAATGCTCCACAAGTTTCGACAAACGACGCTCTTTTGGGCGATATTTCGGCTCGACCGACCATACACAACATTATGCCGAATAAAAAAGCCAAATTTTTCATCATAAATATAGAGAAATTAAAATTAAACATGAAAGACTAAGGGTAAAAAGCAGTTGTAATTTGGCTGTTTTTTCGTCTAAATCTAAAATAGGTGTCAAGTTTTCTTTCGAAACTTTTATGATGGTTTTCGTGTTGATTATACCGAGCGGAAGCGTTAGGAAAATCCCCAAACACAGCAAAGGCAAAATTTCGAAAAAAACCAACACAACGACCATTAAATACCCACCAAAAACCAAAATCGCATATTCGATTTTTGCATTTCGCAATCCGACTAACGATGCTTGTGTTTTTACTCCTGCTTGCAGATCGTGAACGATGTCGCGTGTGTAGTTGGCATGCAAAATTGCCGTTGTTATTAATCCGATCGGAACCGATAGATATACTGCCGTTACTGATAGTTCAGACGTCAACACGTAAAAAGTTCCTTGCACAATTAGAACGCCGAACAACACAAAAATCAACAAATCACCTAAGGTATATTTTTTGAAAATATGATAAAAATAGCCGGCAATCAAACCGATTCCGCCCATCCAAAGCAGGTGATAACCACTTGATATTGCCATAATAAATCCAAGACCTGTCCCGGATAAAAGAATGGAATGTGCAACAATTTTCCATTGTTTTTCGCTGATTACGCCCATTACAAGCGGGCTTTTGTAACCCAGCGATTCTTTAGTGTCTACACCTGTTTTGAAATCGTTGAAATCACTAATCATGTTCAATCCCGCATGATAACAAACAACGGCAACGAAAACCGCCGGCAAGAAAAACCAACTTACTGAAAGATCAGTCGTTTGTTGCTGATAAAAAACGTATGCTGCCGTCAACACGACGGGCATTGTAGACGCCGGAAACGACCATGGGCGTGTGGCTTTGATCCAAAAGTGCATGGGTAACATTAATTTACGATTTACGGATTTACTATTTGGCGTAGCGTAAATTGTACGTGGGTAAATAGTAAATTGCTGTTAAACAATATCGATGATTTGTCCCGAAAAATATAGGGTTTCGCCGGCTAACGGATGATTAAAATCCAACGTAATAATGTCGCCGTCAATTTCCAAAACCACAGCTTCCATTTCTTCGTCATCGTCTGTAACGATAGGAACAATCATACCTTCCGAGATTTCGACACCTTCAACATCTTCCATCAATTCGGCTTTCGGAATGCTTACAATACCCTCTTCATCGTAGTTTCCGTAGGCATTTTCGGGAGAAAGTATAAATTCAAAAACATCACCTTTTTTCTTTCCCATAATTTTTTCTTCGAATTTTTCGATCAGGTCTTCGTCGCCGATGATGACTTCCAAAGGATTTTCTGCAACAATATTTTCAATAATGTCGCCATTTGCATTGTCGTATTTTAGCGTATATGCTAATTTTACGCGAGAGTTTTTTTCGATTTTCATAAAAGATATTTTTTGCAAAGTTACGAAAAATATCTGATAGGAGCAAATTTTTTGAAAATTACGAAATTCTACGGATCCCCAAAAAATAGAAAAATAACGATATAACAACTCTAAGTATAATGTTGCCGATTATTATACTCATATTTATACCATCAAACGCCCCAAATGGCAAAAGCAGCCCTGTAACAGCATGGAAAATAATGAATGTAACAACGATATTTTTCAAAGCATATTGGTCAGTAATGTTCCTGCTTTGGAAAGATAGAAAGGCAATCGCAAACTCCGCTGCTCCCAAAAAATAACTCAACAGATATTGCTCTCTACTTATCTCAATATTTATCATTCCGGGTATCCATGCCGGTGCAACAACAAGTGCAATCGCTGCTGCTAAAGTCACTGCTGCATGTATGACGAATAGTGTTTTTAAGCCTTTCATGATAGATTTAAGTTTCTTGTTGTTATCCGCAACACTGTTTCTATTGTGCCACCGCAAAGTAGCATTACCTATAGTTGAGTGCCATATATCTGTGCGAATTTACAAATGCTGTGCTATTGTGTGGTTGTTGGCGATGAAATGCACCAAATAAACTGTATCGTCATTTTCATTGTACTTTGTAAAAAATGCGTACCACGTTGTTCGCTTATTTTTCTTGAACGTGGCATAAAACATATTTTTTTCGTACTTGTCAAAATATTCAGGTGCTGGTTTGTGTTGGCGAATTGGCAAATTAGTGGTAATTTCATCGACAAGTTCCTTCACATATTTTCGACTACTTTCTAAAAAACCAAAATATCCTAACTTGTGGAGAATAGGTATAAGCGATTTGAAATACTTTCGTACTTCTTGCGTAAATAAAACTCGTTTCATTACTTACCGGCGAAAAAAGTTTCTAAATCTTGATAAATACCTTCCAAAAGTTCGTCGCCCGTAATTGCGTTGCGTAATTTTTCATCGGGCTGTAAAACCATTTGCTCCACAACGATTGGCTCCGGCATAATTCGGTATGTATAGTTTCCGCTTTGAACAAGCACTCTTTGATGATGTGCCATAAGGAAAAATTTTTCTTGTTGAGTTGCGAACTCCGTACTACTTACTACTTGCATGGCAAATTTGATTTTAAACTTTCTACAAAGTTACATCTTTTTTTTGACTTGACCAAATTTTTTTTGTCGTTTCAAAAATTTTTCGTAACCTTGTGCCATCATTTTGCCTAATCGCATTCGAACAACCAATTCAAAAAAGATTTAAGGCTTTTGATAGAACCATCAAATTTGGTAAAGTGGTGTACCATAGCGTACACTCACTTTGTTTGATGGTTGGCTTTGGTTGGCCAGAATGCGTGCAGAGTAAGGTGTACGCTTTTTTTATGTTCGAAATATTAACCAATAAAAATACAAAACTATGAAAAAAATTCTATTCACAACAGCAATCATCAGCCTGCTATTCGCAGGTTGCGACAAAGACAAAGAAGATCCAAATGACCCGTCAACAGAGGCGGTTAAGAAACTACCCTCGAAAATAGGGTCAACAGATTATCAATATGATGATTTTAATCGTTTAGTAAAAATTGGTGATCTGGAAATCACATACAATGCTAATCACAATCCAGTCAGATTCAACAATGGTAGCGCTAGTGCTGACATTAAATACATTGATAATTCTGTGATTTTTAGTAGCGATTATTATTGGCTGTTTAGTAACGACTCACTTACGTTAGATGCTAATGGACAACTTGTAAGGAGATTGCGTGAAATTTATGGCTCTGGCTATGAAATTTGGGATTTTACTTATAACTCCAATGGAAATATAACAGAAATCACACGAACTTACTACAGAAACAACTTAACAGGATATGATGAGATTGTCTATACTTATACCTACACATATAGTAACATAAAATCTATTTGGCGACACGTAAATACTCCCGATTGGTTTTTTGCTTATCTTGCGGGCGAATTGTATTTTCCATTAAAAAAAGGGTATATGCCGTTACAAACACAGTACACAGGCTTTAGCACAACGATGCGTAAACACGCCTATCTACAAGATTCAGATGGTTATGTTATACAATGGGATATGGAAAGAACGGAAAACGGAAATGAAACAACCGAAGTATATACCATTGAATACGTTCCTGCGAAATAAATCAAAAAAAAGTACTAATCCCTCTGATTAGAAAAACTCCAAGCGACCCCAAGCAGCACCCGATACTCCCACGAGGAATTGTAAAGCGAAAGATTGTTATTCTCGTAATCCACCATAATCGAGGATTTGAGGGCAAAGCCTCTGCGGAGTTTCGCGTTGATGGAAAACTGTGTGATGAGGTAGGGATATATTTTCCGCAGTTCGGGATAGGCGGCTTTGACTTCCTCGCTGAACGGCGACACCAAACTTTGTTGATACGACGTGGTCAACTTCATACCCAACCGTTCGCTTGGCTTGTAGTTTACGTTCAACAACAGCATAGGGCGAAACTCGTTATGATGCTGATACATGTCGTTTTTGAGTTTGGTATGGCTGTTGATGAACAGAATTTTTTCTCTCAGTTCGGGCGAAACATCATTGATTTCTTCCATATTATTCACCTCCCACGACGACCAATCATACACAAACCCCATCCCCAAATTCACCTTGATTTTCGGATAAATCATCTTCAGCGGATGAAGCAGCGCACCCGTCTGAAAACGCCATTGCAAGCCCCAATTCGTGTTGTTCTGAAAAATAAACAACGGCTCGACATAGAGGGGTCGAACCACCGTTTTCTCAGCACTAACCGGACGGTATTTGTACAACCCGGACGAAAGCATAACGTAATGCGTATAGTAAAACAGCCCATCGTCCGAATGGTCTAAAATCTGCTTGAAGTTGAGTTCAAAATCGGAATGATTGAACAGATAATTGCATCGGGCGGTGTGCACAAACACGAGGCTGGGATACGCATCCATTTCCTCGTGTGAGAGGATGGTCTGAAAGTCCAGATCGATAGCAACCGAGCGGGTATTCAGCGTGTCGAGGTTGTCGATTTTTTTCTCTACAACTTCGATTTGACTGTGTGCTTTTGCTGCGATGAGGCAGAGCAGTAGGGTGATGGTGTTTCGTGTGGTGCGGGGCATTTACGGATATTTTTTTGTGTTATTCGTTAGTTTGAGGTTGCATACCAACCTTTATTTTTGCGCCAACCTAAAAGCCTCCAAAAACGCCGTCACCCATTCTTTCTCTGCATCGTTGGCAGTTTCAAAAAAGTATTTTGTTCCTGAACCTACAATGATGGCGGGCGTTTTCACAATCCAAGTCGAACGATGTCCTTTGCTTCCTCTCTGCACTGCTTTGTCTGCAAGTCTTATCGACTGAATGTCTTTCAGGTTATATTCGTGCCTCCGGGTGTAGATTGGTCTTGATTTGACAAGCGTCAGCGTTGACTTCGTGGCTTCGATGGTTTGAGTTCCATAAATGCCGTTGATGGCCATTGCCAACACGACAAAACCTACTATCCAGAAAGGGATTGTAAACAATATAGTGAGTAATACATCTTCGCCGTTTTGTACCATCGAAGTGGCGAAGGCAATGAACCCCAGCCAAAACAGAGCAAACGCCAACAGCGCAATGTTTTCAATCGCAAAACCTCTCTTTGGCATCGATACCTGAAAGCCGTCGCCCACGCCTTTCCTCATTTCGATTTTACTGCCCGCAGGCGGTGCTGCAAGCGCTTTGTCGTCCATCGCAGGAACAAGCGAACTGACTTTGTGGATAGCCCCGCAACGCTCGCATTTAGCGAGGTCGGTAACGACATTGACGTTTGCGCTGTCGATGGGCATTTTACAGGTGGTGCAGGTTAATTTCATTTTATTTGTTGTTTTTTTATGATATTCCTTTTATCCTAATCGCCGTTCAGTTTTCAGTCTCTCTGAAATTGTCGCAAAAATACGGTGCAAGTTCTGTCATATATTGATAAAACTCGTCGCTCATTTTCGGCTTGATAAAATCCATTTCAAGATTTCTGTAAATTTCTTTCGCTGTCATACTCTCGATATTTTTGTTTCGCTTCACTGTCCCCACGCCACTGTCCCGCATTGCTGCTAACGTCCGAGCGGCTTGGCGTGGTGGCGGCTTCCACTAAACTTCCTGCGGAGTACGATGTTTCAAATTTGCACTGCTGTTTCTGCGGACTACTGCCGCCATTACGCTAAACCGCCCGTTAACTGATGGCGTTTTATTACTCATTTCAATTATCTTCGAGTGCATTCAAATACCTTTTATACAATTCAATAAAAATCTTATCTATTAATATCAATATGGCAAAACGAATAAAATAATTTTCATATAGGTAATTCTTATCTGCCAATGTTTTTAATGTTGGTAAATTTTGCTGAAATGATTGTGTGTTATGTGCGCATCTGTTTCTGTGGTTATATAATAAATCATATTTTAAGCAATTTTCAAGCAGATTTTTTTCATTAGCAAAATGCTTAATTTCAATGGAATTTATGTGATGGTTAATAAACCAATTAAAACTTTTCTGCGCCCAAATTGATAGATTGGAGCCTGAAAATATGTTTTTAATATCTGAAAAAGTTTCACTTAATATTTTTCGTTTATCTATATCATTTAACAAATCAATTTTAGCAACCAGTCGCTTGTATATTGCATTTTTGGCTTTAAAAGAGGAACATTCTCCCAACTTGTCTTCATCTGCTAACAATACTCGCCTATACTCATAATCACTAGTTGCCAATTCCCAACAAATACATTTCATTTTTTGTTCTTGAAATCCTGTCATTTTTAAGAATACAGATTGCATTATATAATCACACAAAGGATAAGTTTCAATTCCACTGCCTATTCCTGCACTTGCTGTTACAACATCTTTTAAAATGCCAGAAATTGATTTTTCAATAAATTCACTATGATTATTCATATTGCATATAGTTTATATATTCTTATTGACTCTTCAATACGGGTTCTCAAATATTTTAATGCACTTGGAGTTTTCTTGTGTGAATAATCATCTTTAAATGCATTTATTTTTTTGTCTAATCCTTGTTTAAGGTCATCTTTCCTTTCATTGTTTATTGCTTTATTCTCAAAAAC
>WRKV01000014.1 GCA_009777915.1 Bacteroidales bacterium
ATCCGAACTTCCGCGTGTTTAATGCGGATGGCAACACATTCAACGAGGCGAATACATCGTATTTCCATAAGTCGATAGGGGGGTATAGCCCTGCGAAACTGCGCCGCTACCAGGATGTCATCGATTTTCATATGTCGCGAGGATTGAATGTCGAGGTGTTGAACATGCTCAACACGAAGTATTTCATCGCTCCCGGCGGTCAGGTGCAACTGAATGTGTCGGCGCTCGGACACGCGTGGTTCGTGGATTCCATACACCTTGTAGAAAATCCCGATGAAGAAATTTTGGCACTGAATGATTTTGACCCAAGCTCGGTAGCCGTTGTTGATCGGTCGAGGTTTGGTGATGTCGTTGGCGATTTCACGTTTGAAAGAGATGCGCTTGCGAGCATCAGGCTCACGCATTATCAACCCAACAAGTTAGTCTATAAGACATCGGCGGAAACACCACAGTTTGCAGTGTTTTCAGAGGTCTTCTATCGCAATTGGAGGGCAAAGATTGATGGAGAGGAAATACCCATCGTCCGTGTGAACTACATCTTGCGGGGGCTTGTTATCCCTGAGGGTGAACATTAAATTGAGTTCACCTATTACTCGAGAATCCACACCGTCTCAAGGCAAGTCAGTTTGTACAGCTCCATCTTTGTGCTCCTCTTGTTGATGGGGATCGGGTATTATTATTGGAGAGAAAACAACAAAAAATAGCGCCCTGCCTTGCATCCGAAAGTTTCCATAATAACCGTTTGCTATAATGCGGAAACGCTGATTGAGCGCACGATTCAGAGCGTTATCAATCAGACATATCCTCATATCGAATATATCATTGTGGATGGAAACAGCACGGATAATACCCTGCAAACTATCAACGAATTGATTTCCGGAAACCCTGTAGGGGTGCGGCATACAGAGCGTCTGCAAATCCAAATTATTTCCGAACCCGACACCGGCATCTACGATGCCATGAACAAGGGGCTTACTCTTGCTACCGGCGATTATGTTTGGTTTATGAATGCCGGCGATGAAATCTACGAACCGACAACGTTGGAAAAATTAATTCCATGCTTCGAGAAAAACGCCGATGTCGTTTACGGCGATACGGTGATGGTTGACGAATCCCGCAATATACTTGGTTTTCGGAAGAAACGACCACCTAAGAATTTTACATGGAAAACATTTCGAAAAGGAATGATGGTATGTCACCAATCTATTTTGGTATCTCGAAAAATAGCCCCCAAATATGATTTGCAATATAAAATTGCAGCCGATATCGACTGGGTTATTCAACTTATGAAACGTGCACAAATCGTTTGCAATTCGAATGAAATTTTATCCCGTTTTTTGATTGACGGATTTTCTAAACAGCGTGAAAAGTCGGCATGGAAAGAACGGTTTACCATAATGAAAAAACATTACGGACTTCTGCAAACGTTGGTATTCCACGCATTCATAGGAATTCGATATATTTTCAAGTAGAACGATCATGCCCAAACTATCCATCATAATTCCGGTTTACAACGCATCGAAGACCATTGTCAAATGCGTGGATTCCTTACTGCGACAGACCTTTGCAGATATGGAAGTTATCATAGTTGATGATTGCGGACAAGATGATAGCATAAAAATTATACAAAATCACATCGAAAATCATTCTCAAAAAAATAGGTTTCGTTTTGCACAAACGCCCGTCAATTCAGGTCCCGGAGCGGCTCGAAATGTGGGTCTGAAAATGGCTCAAGGCGAGTATGTTGCCTTTGTTGATAGCGATGATTGGGTAGAGGCGGATATATATGAAACGCTGTACGAAACGGCAACTCAACACTCGGCAGATCTTTGTTATTGCAATGTTTTTTGGGAGGATTTGAACCGAAAAAAACAACGTGTTTTGCCGAATACACCGATTGTCAACAAACGTGATTTCTTAGCGAATTTCAAGTGTCAATTTTGGTCTTATATTTATCGTCGCGAATTTTTGGATAAATTCAACATAACTTTTTCCAAGGAAAAAGGTGTCGAAGATAATTATTTTTTGGCGTGTTGTATACTGTGTGCCGAACGCATTGCGTACGTAGACAAACCCATGTATCACTACACATTCTATCCGAATTCGTTGAGCAATAATAGAGATGAAAAACGCTATCTCGACAAACTTTCTGTTTTTAGTCAATTGTTTGATTTTTCAAAAACGCATCATTTTTACGATGAATATAAACAAGAATTGCAATTTATTTATTTGAAAAAAGTTTTTTTGGTTTCCACCTTGAATTATCTAACCAATGCCAAGTGTCCACAGGTAAAAACCATACGAGAAATCTATCAAGAATTTACAAAATTTTGTCCGGATTACAAAAAAAATCCGCTCTATAAAAAGCATTTTTCTTTACGAATGGCGGTCGTGTTTTTTCACAAAATGCCACGCATGGCATGCTTAATTTTGCCTGTATGGTTGAAGTTGAGAGAGAGACCTTTTCAATAAATTATTTGACTAATTCTCCGGCTAATTGTAGCAAAATGGTTTCCGAAAGTTTGATTAAATACAAACTATTGGTGTAGCGATTTATAGCATTCAAATAATTACGTTGAGCCTCCCGAAGTTCAAGTGCAGAGAGGTTTCCAAGCTGATACCGTTCGAGCGAAATATCCATGTTTTGCTTAGCAACTTCGATATTTTCAGTTTCTAAACTTGCCAAATCTCGATTGGTTTCGTAGTTGATAAAATTCAAACGAAGTTGTGTTTCCAGATGGAGCAATGTTTCATTTTCGGCATGCGTTGCATTTTCAAAAGCCAACTGTGCATTTCGGCGTCTGCGTTGAGTTTCCAAGCCATTGAACAGATTCATTCTTGCAGTAGCACCGTAATAAAAACCTCGATCAATCATGTTGTGATTGACAAAATCGTAGCCTGCATTCACAGTAACGGTCGGCATTAGCAACGAATTGACTTCTTTTTTCGATGCCTCAACCATCATGGTTTGCAAACGAGAGATATTCAAGTCTGTGTTTTGTTCAAGAGCTTTGGCATGCGTTTCGGCAAAGTCTAAATACTGTGTGTAAGGAATATCATCGACAACGGCAAAGTCAGTATCCACGGGACGTGCCAGCAATTGATTGAGATTAGTTTTTGCCGACAAAATCAATTCCAAACTGCGTCGATAAGAACTGCTATCGGTGTTAAAATCCACTCTGGCGTTCAGTACAGCCAATCTTGATGCACTACCGATTTCATATTTGGCTTGCACATAATCGAAACGTGCTTGCGACACATCTAAGGTTTGTTTGATGGATATCAACTGTTGTTCGGTACTCACAATCAGGTAATACTGATTGATAATTTGTCGAACGGTATGTTCGACAGTTGCTCGAAAATTAATGTTGTTGATTTCGTCCAAAGATTTCAATCTATCGTAACTTGCAAACATTCCCAATCCGTCGAAAATTGTCCAACCCAAATCAACATTTACACGAGCTGTTGCGTCTGCGGGTTCTGTTTTGGAAAAATTTCCGATCAAGCCGAGAGATGGCAATGCACCGGCATTTCCCCAAGTTGCGTTGACTTGATCTGCTGTATTTCTTGCTATTTTTATCGAAAAATTGTTATCCAAAGCAATTTCAATAGCCTGTTCAATCGTCAATAATTCCAAAGTTTGTGCCATACCCAAAAGGGGCAAAAATACAAACATTCCAACTATCTTTTTAATTTTATTTTTCATCTTTTTTAATGTAATTTTCTAACTGATCCGTTGTATAACCAACCCAAAAAACGTTCCTTGTTTGTTGTACTCAATGCTTTCGCGATGGCTTCGCAAACGGGCAAAAAATGTGCATAATTTTGTTCCGATAACCAATGCTTTCCTGCAATACTGTTGCGACACGCCAACACAAAACAGATGTCGAATTTATCATCTTTTTGCTGAAGTTTTTTGAATGCAGGTTCATTTTTATCCAATGCCACATACATGAGCCACAACTCTTTTGCCTTTGCCCGCAGCCACATTACGGCATCTACATCTCCTCTGATAGCATTTGAAAAGGCGGCTAATTCCGGACATTTTTCGGTAGTCATCAACGTTTGAAATGCCACTTTATTGCCTTTGACAGCACGTACAAACAGGTCTAATATGTCTGATGGATAATTGCGGAGCATTTGTTGTTTAATTGTTTAATTGTTTAGTTGTTGATTTAGTCGTTCGATGTACTATTTACGGATTTACTATTTACTATTTGGCACAGCGTAAATGGTAAATTTGTAAATTGTAAATTCTTTCTCAATCACTCAAAAAGCCCTGTCTTATCAATGTGTTCATAAATTTTTCAGAAAAGAATTCGTTGTCAGTTTTTTTGTATCGTTTTTCCGTGAAAATTTGTGCTAAATTCGGAAGTTGATTTTCTTCTAAAAGTTTTTTGGTGAATTCCAAATTTTCTTTTTCGTGATAAAGTTTGTTGATTTTTTCGGTAGAGTAGGGGAGATATTCTTCGTGATGAACCACAGCCTCTAACGGCAAACGGTCTGTTAATTCAGGTGTTTCAGAAGGATAGCCCAATGTGATTGCTGTAATCGGAATCACACCGTGAGGAAGTTTCAGAAGTTCGATAATTTCATCTGCCATATAGGTTGCAGTACCTAAGTAGCAAATTCCCAAACCGGCGTCCTCTGCGGCGATGCAGACATTTTGTGCGACTAAAATTGCATCTATTGCTCCGTTGATAAACCATAGAAAATTGTTATAGCCGGGTTCTGCATTTCGCGATTTACACCATGCATTGAAACGATTCACATCTGCACAAAACGTTAGAACAACAGGTGCTTCAGAAACCATCGCTTGATTGAAATGACATTTTTTTAACTGCTCTTTTCGCTCTTGATCTTGCGTTACAACGACGCTATACACTTGCATATTTCCCGTTGTAGATGCACGTATTCCCGCATTCAGCAAGCGATTGAGAAGATTGGAGTCAATCGGTTTAGAACTATATTTACGAATACTTCGATGTTGAAGTAATAATTCGGTCGGATTCATTTTTACAACACTTGATAAGAAAAAACGTCAATTTTAACACTTTTTAACACTTTTTAACACTTTTTAACACTTTTTAACACTTTTTAACACTTTTTAACACTTTTTAACAATTTTTAATTTGCAAAGATAAGAAAAAATCCGCAACTTTGCAATAAATTTTATACGATGAAAACAAAACTCACAATTTTATTGCTCTGTTTGGCTTCAAAATGCTGGGCAGACCACGGTTTTAGCGATACCGCTCGCATCGCTTTTTACAATGTCGAAAATTTATTCGACTATTTCAAAGATTCCATTAAAAATGATAAAGATTGGACGCCACAAGGTGCGAATCGTTGGACTAAAGCCCGCTACGAAAAAAAACAAAAAGATTTGTTCAAAGTAATTGCTGCCTTAGGAAATGAGCAACCGCTTGCTATTCTTGGACTTTGCGAGATTGAGAACAAAAAAGTTTTGCAAGATTTAACTCGCGGGACGCCTTTACGAAATCACAACTATCGCTACATTCACTACGAATCCGCAGATTCGAGAGGAATTGATGTGGCGATGATTTATCGTCCGGATTTATTTGAAGTTCTCGTGCATTACCCGATTTTATTGATTATTCCACCGGATACGATTTCCAGAACACGAGATTTTTTATATGTGAAAGGCGTGTTGTTTCAGCGAGATACGGTGCATATTATGGTGTGTCATTTTCCATCGAAATTTGGTGGATTGATGCAAACCAAGAGTAGGAGAGCACTTGCAGGAAATTTACTGCGACAAAAAGTCGATAGCATTTTAGCCGAAGATCCAACGGCAAACATCATTACTATGGGCGATTTCAATGATGAACCGTCGGATGAAAGTATAGCGATTTCGTTTCGTTCACGATGCGATACAACGAATTTTCAATCCGATGATATGCTCAATTTAATGTGCCGTTTTGAGGGTAAAAAAGGTTCTCACAAATTCCGTGAAACATGGAGTATCATTGACCAAATTATGATTTCGAAATCCCTTGTAAAAAACATCAACGGTTTATCAATTTCAGATCAAAAAGCCCATATTTTCGACCCTGATTTTTTGCTTGAAGACGATCGAGTCAATATGGGTAAGAAACCATTCCGCACCTATATCGGAACCCGCTATCATGGCGGCTTTGCCGACCATCTGCCGGTGTTTATTGACGTGATATCGCAACCTTAAATTTAATCTTTACTTCTTGATTTCTAATCCGGAAACATCGGCGTTTACGTCGACGGTAATTGTAATTCCTGCACTAAAATTTTCACGAATAATTTCTTCGGCAATCATATCCTCAATATGCGTTTGTATCGCACGTTTCAACGGACGAGCACCAAATTCGGGATTCCAGGCTTTGTCGATGAGAAAATCTTTGGCTTTATCGGTAATTAAAAGTTCAACATCCAAACCTTTCACACGCGTGAACAAATGCTCAAGTTCAATATCGATAATACCGTGAATAGCCTCTCGCTCTAACGATTCAAAGAATATCACATCATCAATACGATTCAAAAATTCGGGCGTAAATGCTTTTTTCAAAGCCCCTTCGAGGATACTTTGATTTTGCGATGCCTTTGCGGATTCCTTGGCAGACGTGGCAAAACCGATACCTTGACCAAAATCTTTCAATTGTCGAGAACCGATATTCGAAGTCATGATGATAATCGTATTTCGAAAATCCACTTTTCGTCCCAAACTGTCCGTCAATTGCCCTTCATCCAACACTTGCAACAACAAATTGAAAATATCCGGGTGTGCTTTTTCAACTTCATCTAAAAGCACGATAGAGTAGGGTTTCCGCCGAACTTTCTCCGTCAATTGTCCGCCTTCTTCATAACCCACATAACCCGGAGGAGCACCAATCAAGCGAGAAATCGCGAATTTTTCCATATATTCGCTCATGTCAATTCGAATCAAAGCAGCTTCCGAATCAAACATATATTTCGCTAACATCTTAGCTAAATGCGTCTTTCCGACACCTGTAGGACCTAAGAAAATGAAATTTCCGATGGGTTTATTCGGGTCTTTAATTCCGGCACGATTTCTACGAATCGCCTTAACAATCTTGGCAATCGCCGCATCTTGTCCAACAACCGTCTTGCGAATGGAATCTTCCATATTAATCAAACGTTGTCCTTCATCCTGCGAAACCCGTTGAATCGGCACACCCGACATCATCGAAACCACTTCTGCAACGTCCTCATCCGTGACCACAACACGATTGATATTTGCTTTTTCCGCCCAATTTTTTTTAGCTTTTCCGAGTTGATTTTCCAAATCGATTTCTTTATCACGCCAAACCTGTGCTTCTTCATATTTTTGAAGGTCTACAAGCGATCTTTTTTTCTCTCGAACCTCGTCAATTTCTTTTTCAATGTCGATAATTTCTTCGGGAACATCCATCGTTGTGATGTGTACACGCGAACCGGCTTCGTCCAAAGCATCAATCGCCTTATCCGGCAAAAACCGATCGGTGATATAGCGGTTTGTGTAGTAAACACAGGCTTTCAACGCTTCCGAAGTATACGTAACCAAGTGATGATCTTCGTATTTTCCTTTGATATTGTCGAGAATTTCCAAAGTTTCTTCGGTGGACGTCGCATCCACCATCACTTTTTGAAAACGCCGTTCCAAAGCACCGTCTTTTTCGATATTGTTGCGATATTCGTCTAACGTTGTGGAACCGATACATTGCACTTCGCCACGAGCCAGTGCAGGTTTGAACATATTAGATGCATCAAGTGCCCCTGAGGCGTTTCCGGCTCCAACAATGGTGTGAATTTCGTCGATAAACAGGATGATATTCGGATTTTTTTCCAATTCGTTGAGCACCGCTTTCATACGTTCTTCAAACTGTCCGCGATATTTCGTTCCTGCTACCAATGCTGCAACATCCAACGATATCAAGCGTTTTCCGAAAAGAACTCTCGGTACTTTTCGTTGTGTAATTCGAAGTGCCAAACCCTCTGCAATTGCGGACTTCCCAACGCCCGGTTCGCCGATCAAGATCGGATTATTTTTCTTTCTGCGACTGAGAATTTGAGCAATGCGTTCCAATTCCACCTGACGTCCAACAACCGGATCCAAGCGTCCTTCTTCAGCAAAACGCGTCAAATCTCGTCCGAAATTATCCAAAACCGGTGTTTTCGACTTGATTTCCGGAGTTTTTGCAGTGGTTGTTCCTGTGGAACTCTTGAAATTATCGGGGTTTTTGCCGTTTGGATTATCCAGCAGGTCGGTGTCCTCGTGATAGTTTTTCACAAGAGATTTTCCTGCCAAAACGTTTTGCAAATTATCTTTGAATCCCATATAATCTACGCCAAAATCCTTAGCGATTACACTAAAATTATGCGTTTCATCACGCAAGGTTGCCAAAACAAAATGTTCGGTTCCGACCATATCGTTTTTCAACGATTTAGCCTCTAAACACATTAATTTCAGGATGCGTTCGGCGTTTTTGGACAACGGCAAATTGTGCAAAGGTTGTGAATTTCCGGAACGGTTGGCAATTTTGTCTTCCAAACGCTCTTTAATTTCTGTCAAATTGGCACCCGAATCGTTCAGGATATTCACGGCAGTACCCGTACCTTCTCGCAAAATACCTAAAATTATATGCTCGATATCGACGATTTCATTGTGCAGACGATGTGCTTCTTCATTACTGTAAACTAACGCATTACGCAGTTTTAGACTCGTGTTTTGATCCATGATTTTTGCTCTTTTTCAATTTGCAAAGATACTACTATTATTATGTATAAACAAATACCGTGCCAGAAAGTAATTAACAAAGTTTTGTTACTTGATTTATTTTTATCCCATTCCTCTATAAAGTTTGTCCATTCCAAAAATTTTTCGTATCTTTGCAAAATCAAAACAATAACCAAAAAAATATGAAAAAATTTCTTTATTCTGCGATGATTTTATCGCTTGCTTTCGCGACATCTTGCGACAACAACAATGCCGACAAACCTAAAACGTGGGACACTGCTCTCGGCAAAGCCGGTTTTGCCACCGATTCCATTTGGACAATTTCCGGTAATGGTATTACTCAAGAATGGTCAGATGCCGTTCAAGCCTCTGATTGTAGCGACAAAAACACTTTTAGTGGCTACAATTCTGAAACGAGTTCTTACAATGTTGATTGCCGTTCCAATCCCGGACAGAAAGGTGATTTATTTTCTTGGCGTGCAGTTACTGAGGTCGAAAATCTTTGTCCTGAAGGTTGGCGTGTTCCTGATTCTGCTGATTTTCGCAATTTAGATATTGCTTTGGGTTTTAGCGGTGAAAATCGTTATTCATCCGAAGTGAACGGTCATTCCTCGCAGGCTCAACTTGATCGATATTTCAGCGATTGGGGTGATGCTTACGGTGGTGGTTGTGGCTCACTCGGCTCGTTGTACGGTCAAGGTTTATTCGGAGTCTACTGGTCGCTGTCGGAGGACAGTGCAGACGTTGGATTCGGCTTGTACTTCTGCACAAATGGCGTTATCTATCCTCAAAATTGGTACTACAAAGGCATCGGAATCACGCTTCGTTGCATTCGTTAATCTCTTTTAAGTGCCATAATTCAACTCGATTTTGAATTGAATTTTGAACAACATTGTCTTGTTAATAACTTCTCGCCAAAAGCACAAAAAATAGTAAAATTTTCACTATTTTTGCAGTGTATTAACCGATAAAAAAAACAAGATTATGATTCAAGCATCAGAATTTCCGCAAAACGCCGATGGTAGCGTTTATCACTTGCATTTGCAACCCGAACAATTAGCTCCAACTGTTGTCCTGCTTGGTGATCCGGGGCGTGTTCCGACGTTTTCGAAATACATGGAACGTATTGACCACAAACAAATGAATCGCGAAATTTGTACGCATACCGGCGTTTACAAAGGAAAACCACTGACCGTTTTATCCACTGGAATGGGAACCGACAATTTGGATATTGTCATCAATGAATTGGATGCGTTGGTGAATGTCGACCTCAAAACTCGTGAAATTAAAGATCAAAAAACGTCGCTAACCCTTGTGAGAATAGGAACTTGCGGGTCGTTGCAAGAAAATATCGAAGTGAACAAATTTATTGCATCTGCCTGCGCATTTGGCATTGACGGTTTGATGAATTTTTACAAACCTGCGAATGATGTGTGCGATAGAAAAATGCAAGAGGCATTTTTGAATCACGCAGAATGGTTGAAAACACTACCAATTCCGTATTTTGTAAAAGCGTCCGACGAATTATTGGAACGTATTGCCAAAGATGATATGTATCGTGGAATCACGGCAACAGCACAAGGATTTTATGGTCCGCAAGGTCGTGTATTACGCTTGCCGCTTGCGTTTCCGCAAATGCACGATGTGATGAAATCGTTTGCATACAACGGTTTGAAAATTACAAATCTCGAAATGGAAACGTCCGCACTTTACGGACTCGGGCAATCGCTTGGACACCAAACCATGACAGCCTGCTTGGTTGTAGCGAATCGTGTAACCAAAAAATTCTCGGAAAACTACAAAAAAACGATGGAAGACAGTATCGAAATGCTCTTAGATCGAATTTTAGATATTTAATGGAAGACAATCGCAAAATATCTGCATTAATCAAACTCATCGAAGACCCCGACGAACGAATTTTTTCGCAAGTCAAAGACGAAATTTTGTTGATAGGTTCGATGATGATTCCGGATTTGGAAAATGCTCTGGTTTCCGCATCTGACAAGGATTCCATAGATCGAATTTCCGAAGTTTTGAATGAAATTCAGATTGAGAAATTACATCAAAATTTCGAACAATGGATCCGAAGTGAAGAACAAGATTTGCTCGAATTGATGATTTTGGTTGAACAAATTCGCGATTTTAATTTTTCAAAGCAAAGTATTATTGAACCGCTTACTCAAATCAAAATGGATATGTGGCTCGAGTTGAACGACTATCAAACGATTTTGGAAAAAATCAAAATTATAGATCGAATTTTTTATGACAAACACAAATTTGAAGCAGACGAACAAGAACCATCTCTACTTTCGAATTATTTCATTTACAGTGTTTTGAAGAATAAAAAAGGAAACGATACCACGCTTGGATTGTTGTATTTATATTTTGCACAAACACAAAACATTTCGTTTTGGGGTGTAAAATTGTTGTCGAATTTTATTTTGGCATACACGAATTCTCCTGAAAATAGAGCGATTGACGATGTTTTGTTTTATTCGAATCCGTATAAAATCCTTCCAACTCCGTACAAAAGTGCGGCGAAATTCTCGTTGACGAACTTATTGGAATTTTTTGCAAATGCAGGTGCAGACTTGAATGTAGCGGATATTACACCTTGTTCAAATGTTGATATTGCACGCCGTTGGTTGTGGTTTATTCAGCAAGCCTATATACGCAAAAATGACGAAGGAAAAATAGCATTATTGAATAAATTATTGAAATTATTTGCTCATGTCTGATTTTTTCAGTATCTTTGCAAGATATTTCTTTGAATGAATCTTTTTAACCACATATCTAAACTTAAAACTGCGATTGAAATGTCGGAACGTATTGTGATTTTGTCGCATTACAATCCCGATGGTGATGCAATTGGGTCGAGTGTGGCGTGGTACGGGTATTTGCAAGACTTAGGAAAAAATCCGCAAATGGTTTTGCCCAATGATTTTCCACAGAATTTGAAATGGATTAAAGATTCTGAAACTGCAGTAATTGCCGGTCAAAACATGAGCAAAGCAGAGGATTTAATTCTCAATGCAGACCTAATGATTTGCAACGATTTTCAGTCGTTTTCGAGAGTAGATAAATTGGAGGAAATCGCCAAAAAATCAAAGGCATTAAAGGTTTTGGTTGACCATCATCTCGAACCTGAAATGGAACAGTTTGACTTGATTTTTTCGAATGTTGAAAGTTCATCAACCGCCGAGTTAGTTTATGAATTGATTACGCGGTTAACTCCTGAAAACCCTGTAAAAACAGCTATTGCAGAGGCTATTTATGTTGGAATTATGACGGATACCGGATCGTTCAGCTATTCGTGCAATCATCAAAGAACGTTTGAAGTTGTTGCAAAATTGATTGAAACCGGCATAGATCCATGGCGTATTCATCAAGACATCTACAATACGTTTTCGGAAGACAGAATGCGGTTGTTGGGACATTGTTTGAGTAATCGCATGACGGTTTTGCCGGATTTTTTGACGGCTTATATATATTTGACCAAAGAAGATTTGCGGAATTTCCGTTATATTCCGGGCGATACGGAAGGTATTGTGAATTATGCACTTTCAATAAAAGGCATCAAATTTGCTGCATTTTTTACGGAAAGAGAAAACCGCATTCGAATTTCATTTCGTTCGAAAGGCGAAATTGATTGTAATGAATTTTCTAAAACCTTTTTCAATGGCGGAGGACATCGAAACGCAGCCGGAGGAAATTCATTCGACACCATGCAAGAAACCATTCAAAAATTTGAGACATTATTACCTGAATTCAAACAAAAAAATAACTTTTAATTATCCGTAAGGGTGAATTTGAAACTCGTCCTTACAAAACAAACAAAACAAACAAAATCATGAAAAAAATTCTCATTACAGCAGCAGCTTTCCTAATGATGGCAGGCATTTTGACCTCTTGCGGAAGAGGTGATCTTAAAGGATTCAAAAAAAACAAAACGGGTTTGAATTACAAATTCCACGTAAAAACCAACAGTCCGAGAGCACAAATTGGCGACATCATTATTGCCGAAATTTGGGTGTATTTGGGCGAAGAATTGGAGTATACCAATGAAGGTAGTCCGGAACCGTTGTTCCAAGTGATGGAATCGCAACACAGCGGAGATTTGATGGAAGCTCTCAAAATGATTGGAAAGGGCGACAGCGTAACGTTTGCGTTTAATCTCGATACTTTGATCAAATACAATCCGGGTATGCAGGGAGATCCGAACAACAAGTTCTTGCTTTACACTATCAAAGTTGAAGGTGTTTACGATGAAGAAGCCTTTGAAATCAAAATGGAAGAGGATCAACTCAAAGGTGAAGCCGAAGAAGCCGAGAGATTGGAAACCTATATCCAAGAAAACGGAATCACTGTAAATCCCAACGATGACGGCGTTTATGTGATTATTCACAATAGAGGAACCGGTGCTGTTGCAAATCAAGGAAAAACGATTTTGATGAACTACACGGGTCGTTTAACAGATGGAACAATTTTTGATACAAGTCTTGAAGATATTGCAAAAGAAAACGATCTTTTTACACCTCAACGCACGTACGAACCACTTGAATTTACGGTAGGAATAGGACAGGTGATTATAGGGATGGACAATGCGGTTATGGGGATGAGAACCGGTACAAAAGCAACTCTGATTATACCATCAAACGTGGCTTACGGATCACGTACACAAGGCTCTATTCCAGGGTTTTCAACTTTGATTTTCGATATTGAAATCACCGGCGTGAAATAAAATTAATGAGTACACAAGAGGAAAAATATCAAAAAAGACGACTGCGAAATTCGTATATCACTTCGGTGATTAGTATTACGCTTGTCCTGTTTTTACTGGGCATACAGGGTCTTATTTTGATTCATGCTCACAAATTATCTCGTTACGTTCGCGAGAATATCGGCGTTACGGTTGTATTGAAAGATGCCGCCAAAGACGCCGATATTGCACGGTTACAAAAGCAATTGGACTTTTCGCCTGCTGTGAAAAGTACCGTTTTTGTATCCAAAGAAGAAGCCGCGACATTACTCACCCAAGATTTAGGCGAGGATTTTGTTGATTTTATTGGTTACAATCCGTTGTCGGCATCGCTTGAAATACGCTTGAAAGCAGAATATGCAAACAACGATAGTATGGCGATTTTAGAACATCAATTGATGCAAATCAACGAAGTTCAAGAAGTGTATTATCAGAAAAATTTGGTGCAAATTATCAACGATAATGTACGACGAATTAGTCTCGTTTTGCTTAGCATCAGTGCGATAATTTTATTGATAGCGATTGCATTAATCAATAATACTATTCGGTTGTCGGTTTACTCCAAACGCTTGCTGATAAAGAGTATGATGCTTGTTGGGGCAACACAAAGTTTTATTCGAAAACCGTTTATTCAACGCGGAATTTTGCAAGGTATTATTGGTGCGGCATTGTCATGCATAACCATAACATTTGTGCTGTATTACGTCCAATCTTACGCTCCTGACATCGTAACCATCAAAGATATTGATTGGTTTTTACTCTTGTTTGCGGGAATTTTCGCTATTGCGATAATTTTCACATGGCTTTCGTCGTACTTTGCCGTTCGACGTTTTTTGAAGATGAGCAACGACTTGATTCACTATTAGATATGTGAAACCAAACCATGAACATCATCTACGAAGACAACCATCTGATTGCGATAAATAAAGTTGCAGGTGAGATCGTGCAAGGCGATAAAACCGGAGATGTTTGTATCGTTGATGAGATGAAAAATTTTCTCAAAAAACGCGATCATAAATCCGGAAATGTTTACGTTGGATTGCCTCATCGTTTAGATAGACCGACTTCCGGTGTTTTGCTACTTACCAAGACTGACAAGGCTTTGGCGAGAGTCAACAAACTGATTCACGATCGAGAATTTCATAAAACGTATTGGGCGATTGTAAAAAATAAACCGTCAAAAAATTCCGACAGATTAGTGCATTGGCTTCAAAAAAACGAAAAAAAAAATAAATCGTTTGCATCGGAAATTGAAAAAAAAGGTTGGCAAAAGGCTGAATTAGAATATCATGTGATCGCATCAAGTGAAAACTATTATTTGTTGGACATCAAATTATTTACGGGAAGACATCACCAAATCCGTGTACAGCTTGCCGAAATCGGGAGTCCGATTCGAGGTGATTTGAAATATGGTTTTGATCGTTCCAACCGCGATGGCTCGATTTCCTTACATGCACGAACGTTGGAGTTTGTGCATCCCGTCAAAAATGAAGTTGTGAAAATTGTTGCTCCGGTTCCGAAAGAAAATCTTTGGCAGATTTTAGAAAAAAAATCATAAGATTTCAATTTTTTTTCGTATCTTTGCAGATTGTAAATTTATGTAACTATGAAAACTATTTCCGAACTGCAAGACATAGCAAGCCAAGTGCGTAGAGATATTATCCGCATGACGGCACAAGTTCAATCCGGGCATCCGGGTGGATCGTTGGGGTGTGCGGATTTCCTTACCGCATTGTATTTCAACGTGATGAACATTGCTCCCAACAAATTCAAAATGAGTGGAGAAAACGAAGATTTGTTTTTTCTGTCAAACGGGCATATTTCCCCTGTATTTTATAGCGTTTTGGCACATCGGGGCTACTTTTCCAAAAGTGAATTGAGTACGTTTCGAAAAATGGAATCTCGTTTGCAAGGGCATCCGAGTATTTCGCATCATTTACCGGGTGTTCGCGTGGCTTCCGGCTCGCTCGGACAAGGTTTGTCGGTGAGTATCGGTGCTGCACTCACGAAAAAACTTAACGGCGATAAGTCGCTCGTATACTGCCTTTGCGGAGACGGCGAATTGCAAGAAGGTCAAAATTGGGAGGCGATCATGTTTGCTGCTGCCAAAAACGTGAACAACCTGATTGCTGTTGTTGATGCCAATGGTTTGCAAATTGATGGAGCCACAAAAGATGTCTGCGATTTGGGTGATTTACGGGCGAAATTCGAGGCGTTTGGATGGCAAGTTTTGGAAATGGACGGGCATAATTTTGAAAATATCTTTGCGGTTTTGAATGAGGCAAAAGAAAAATTGACAACCGGAAAACCTGTATTTATTGTAATGAAAACCGAGATGGGGCGGGGGATTGATTTCATGGTAAACAACTACAAATATCACGGAACAACAACAAATCCCGAACAAACAGAACTTGCACTATCGCAACTTAACGAAACTTTAGGAGATTACTAATTAATGAAAAAATCAGCTTTAATATCTTTATTTTCAGTAATTTGTGTGGTTTTGACGGCACAAGACACCGATGTACGGGAACTCAATTCGGAGGCTCAAGTGGATACAAGACCCCAATTTAGAGGTACTTTGCGAACGAAATATGAATACAGTTTCAACGATAATCTTGGTCGGTTCAATGTTCGCAATGCCCGTATTTCCGCATCCGGCAACGCAAACTCGTGGATAAGTTATGCCCTGCAAATCGATCTTAATGATGAAGGACGATTTCAAATTTTAGATGCAGATGTTCAGTTGACACCCATAAAAAACCTGACACTTCGATTCGGACAAACATTTTTGCCGTTTATTCCACGGCACATCATCACACCGGGCACGATGATATTTGCCAATAGATCATTGATTCACAAGTATATGAGTGGAGCGTCGCGAGATGTTGGACTAATCGCAAACTATCAATTTTTGACAGACGATTTTCCGATCAACCTTAGTGCTGCCTTGTTTAACGGTGCAGGAACGAATAATCCGCGCTGGACGGATCATAAAGGATGTGCATTTCGATTGATGTTTGGTTCGATGGATAATTTTCAGACTTCATTGAGAACCAGTTATTTTACAGATCGAGATCAGGTGAAAAATGAATTGTACGCAGCAGATTTATGCTATTTCAACGATAATTTTGGCGATGGCTTTACGTTTGAGGCTGAAATCTTGAGAGGGACTTACAGAGCATTCGACCAAACGTTGCAAAAACTCGGCTATAACTTGCAAGTTAGCAATGTATTTAAGACTGAAAATCAACTTCTTAAATATCTTGAACCTGTCGCCCGTTGGGATATGATGGGTGAAATCAATCACGCTGATATTTCAGATGCCAATCGTTTGACTGTGGGCTTAAATCTTGGTTTTCATCAAGTTGTAAGAAGAACAGAATTGAGATTGAATTATGAAAGATATTTCGTGGATAAAAATGATGTTGAGTTCTATTTTGGACCGGAAAGTTTTGCTTGGCACGATAAAATCACACTCGAATTGTTATTGAATTTTTAGTTTAGATAATGGCATATAAACGTCTAATACATATAATTTTACTTTTTTTCTGTTCAGCGATTTTGTACGGACAGGTTCGGATTACATCATCTCCGGATGAGCAACAAATTACGACTCGGATTTTGTTTATTTTTGATTGTTCGAACAGCATGAATGCCCGTTGGCAAAGTGATTCGAGAATCAATATCGCCAAACGCATTCTAATGGATGTAGTTGATAGTCTGGAAGGTACGCCGAATTTAGAAATGGCTTTACGGGTTTTCGGTCATCAAAGCCCTTACCCGCCGATTGATTGCAAAGACAGCAAGTTGGAAATTCCCTTTGCCAAAAACAACGGACGACGTATTGTTAACAAAATCAGAGGTTTAGTTCCAAGAGGTGGCACCCCCATTGCATATTCGCTTGAACAGGCTGCCGAGGATTTCCCGCATTGCTCTAACTGTCGGAATATCATTATTTTAATTACTGATGGCATAGAGGAATGTGCAGGTGATCCGTGTGCGGCTTCCGATTTTTTGCAACGTCGAGGAATTGCTCTCAAACCCTTTGTAATCGGCATTGGACAAGATTTTAGCGAGGCATTCAGTTGTGTGGGACGGTATTTCGACGCTTCGCAAGAATCCGAATTTCACCAAGCGTTCAATGTCGTGATTTCGCAAGCACTCGAATCTACAACGGCTCAAGTGAATTTATTTGACATTAACGGCAGTGCCGGAGAGACTAATGTGAACATGACTTTTTCCGATTATTTCTCAGGTCAAACAAAATATAACTATGTGCATGCCATGAATTTAAGAGGGTTCAGTGATACTATCACTTTAGATCCGTTAGTTACCTATCGGATGACCGTTCACACGATTCCTCCGGTGATTATAGACTCGATTACACTCATCGCAGGCAGGCACAATATCATTTCTGCGGACGCTCCACAAGGGCAGTTAAGATTGATTATGTCGCCCGGTTCCACATCGGCACAAGCTCGAAACACGCCTTGTATCGTTCGAAAACATGGAGAATCGGAAACGATTCACATTCAAAATTTGAATTTTACGGAACGTTATTTAGTTGGAAATTACGATATTGAGATTCTTTCCATGCCTCGAATTCACATTTCTAACGTTGGGGTTGACCAAAGCACGGTTACGACTGTTGAAATCCCACGTCCGGGAATCGCAGTCATTCAAAAAACGGCGGAAGGGCATGGTTCGCTTTATGTGGAAGATCATGAAGGTATGAGATTGATTTACAATATGAATCCTGCGGAAAAAATCGAAACTTTGAGTTTACAACCCGGAAATTATCGCGTTGTATTACGTTCAAGATTCATTCATCGGGCAGGAGCGACCATGGATCGAACATTTATCATAGAATCAGGAAAAACAACCACCGTAAGATTATGAAAACATACACATTTACAGAGAAAAAAGACACTCGTTCGGGCTACGGTGCCGGACTTTTGGAGGCTGCAAAACGCAATCCTAATGTAGTCGGACTTACCGCAGACCTCACGCCTTCCGTGAAAATGGAAGCCTTTTCTAAAGAATTCCCCGAACGCTTTATTCAAGTAGGCATTGCAGAGGCAAACATGATTGGAATTGCTGCAGGTATGACGATTGGAGGAAAAATTCCGTTTGCAAGTACCTTTGCAAATTTCGCAACATCAAGGGTTTACGACCAAATTCGGCAATCTGTTGCCTATTCCGCCAAAAATGTAAAAATCGCTGCAACCCACGCCGGACTTACCGTTGGCGAGGATGGTGCAACGCATCAAGTTTTGGAAGATATCGGCATGATGAAAATGTTGCCCGGCATGACGGTTGTTGTGCCCTGCGACTACAACCAAGCGTATTTGACGACTTTGGCGGCTGCCGAACATTATGGACCGATGTATTTGCGATATGGTCGCCCAACCGTACCGAATTTCACATCTTTGGACGAAAAATTTGAAATCGGAAAAGGCATTTTGCTCCAAGAAGGGAAGGACGTAACGATTATTGCCACAGGGCATTTGGTGTGGACTGCACTTCAAGCTGCCAAACAGTTAGACGAGAAAGGTATTTCTGCAGAAGTTATCAACATTCACACAATCAAACCGTTAGATACAGAATTGATCTTGTCGTCGGTTGTGAAAACCGGATGTGTGGTAACTGCTGAGGAACACAACATTATCGGTGGTTTGGGCGATAGCGTAGCACATGTTTTGGGTAGAACTGTGCCAACACCCATCGAGATGCTCGGTGTGAACGACGTTTTTGGCGAAAGCGGAACACCACAACAATTATTGGATAAACACCATCTTAATGAGGAGGGTATAATTGCCTCTGTATTAACAGTTTTGAATAGAAAATAACCAAATCAATATGCAAGTTTTCAAATTCGGCGGAGCGAGTGTCAATTCGGCAAAAGCAGTTCAGAATGTTGCAAAAATTGTTGCACAACATTTGGATAAGCCTTTGGTTGTAGTCGTTTCAGCGATGGGGAAGACCACCAACGCTCTCGAAGATTTGTTAACTGCCAATCGCGAAAAGCGTGATACTATGCTGATTTACAACCAAATTCGTGAGTATCACTTACAGATTGTCGACGAACTTTTTCCCGATAAATCGCATCGCATTTATTCGGAGGTTGAAGGGGTGTTTTTTGCGATCATGAACACATACAAATTGAGCGATGAAGATTATGATTATCAATATGATCAGATGGTTGGTTTGGGTGAGATGCTGTCGTCTAAGATATTGAGTTATTATTTGCAACAGGTTGAAATTTCCAATCAATGGGTGGATGTGAAAACCTGTATCGCTACAGACAGCACGTTTAGAGAGGGAAAAGTGAATTGGACACAGTCCGAAATTCAGATTCGAGATGTTGCCAAAAACGTATTCTCAACGTCGAATTGCTTAGTTACGCAAGGCTTTATCGGTGGCGACGACAAAGGTCGTATGGTTACACTTGGACGTGAGGGTTCGGATTATTCGGCAGCGATTTTTGCCTATTGTTTGAATGTTGAAAATCTCACGATTTGGAAAGATGTTCCGGGATTTTTGAATGCCGATCCACGTTATTTCAAAGATGCCAAAAAACTCAATCAAATCACGTACAGCGAGGCGATAGAATTGGCGTATTACGGTGCAACCATTATTCACCCGAAATCGATAAAACCCCTGCAAAATCGGCGAATTCCGTTAATCGTGAAATCGTTTAACAATCCCGAAGCAGAAGGCTCGATTATTTTGAACGAAACATTTGAAAAACCGGAAATGGCTTGTTACATTTGTAAGCCGAATCAGGTTTTGATTTCGATTTATCCCAAAGATTTTTCGTTTATTGCTGAGCAAAATATGTCGTATATTTTCTTTGTTTTTGCAGAAAATAATATGAAAATTAACTTGATTCAAAATTCTGCGGTCAGTTTCACGGTTTGTGCAGATGAAAACAAACAACATTTTGGCGATTTGATTGCAGCGTTGTCAAATAATTTCAAGGTTCGTTACAATAATGGTTTAGAATTGATTACCATTCGTCATTACGGCGAAAAAGATATTAAAGCCGTTGTTGGCGACCGAACAATTCTATTAGAGCAACGCAATCGCACCACCGCACAATTGGTGTTGCAGAAATAAAAAAACATGACCACAATCCAAACCAACATCGTAGACCTTATTCAAAAGAAAATTTTTCCTGCAAAAATTTCTTTCGACACCCATATTCGGCAGATAGAGCCCTTGCCGGGAACGGCGACTGTCAGTGCGTTTGCCCTTCCGGGGTTCGTTGATGCACATGTTCACATCGAGAGCTCGATGCTGTCGCCGGCGGAGTTTGCACGGATGGCGGTGCGGCAGGGTAGTTTGGCGGCAGTCACTGACCCGCACGAAATCACCAATGTGCTGGGCATTGCGGGCATCGACTTTATGATAGATGACGCGGCTCATGCACCGTTTCGCTTTGTGTTTGGTGCACCGTCGTGTGTGCCTGCAACGCCGTTCGACACGATTAAGGCGAGCCTTACGGCGGAGGATATTGACCAATTGTTTTGCGATGGCAAGGTGAGTTACCTTTCGGAAATGATGAACTTCCCCGGCGTTCTACACCGCGTCCCTGAAGTGATGGCGAAGATCGCAGTAGCCCAAAAACACAACAAACCCATCGACGGACACGCCCCCGGACTCACCGGCGACGCCCTACAACAATACGCTCAAACCGGCATCACCACTGACCACGAATGCACCACTCTTAAAGAGGCAGAGGAAAAAATCCGTGCAGGCATGAAGATCCTGATTCGCGAGGGCAGTGCTGCCAAAGACTTTGAGAACCTTCACCCGCTCATCAACCAATATCCTGACATGGTCATGCTTTGCACCGACGACCTTCACCCCGATGATTTGCTGCGCGGACATATCAACACTCTCGTCGCAAAAGGCATCGAAAAAGGGTTAGACTTGTTCTCGCTATTGCGTGCTGCTACGCTGAATCCGGTGAGGCATTACCAAATCAATTTAGGGTTGTTGCAGGTAGGAGATAGTGCCGATTTTATTGTGGTTGATGACTTGAAAAAATTTGCGGTTCGACAATCTTTTTTGCAGGGTGTTGAGGTGTTTAATGACGGTAAAAATAGGGGAGGAGTATCCGCTACATCGCCTGTATTATCAGGCTATCCCAACAGTTTTAACGCATCGAAAATAACCGCATCCGACATAGAAGTAATCGCCACGTCCGAACAGATGAAAGTGATACAAGCCATCGACGGCGAACTGCTGACCAAACAACTGCTTTGCCCTGCAACGAAAGGGCTTCCGGTGGTTCCGAACACCGAAACTGACATCCTAAAAATCGTCGTCCTCAATCGCTACGGACTTGCGAAACCCGCAGTGGCATTCATTCACGGCTTTGGTTTGAAACAAGGTGCGTTGGTTTCGACAGTGGCACACGACAGTCACCATATCGTTGCTGTGGGCTGTGATGACGCGGCTTTGGTCGAAGCCATCAATCACGTCATCGACCTGAAAGGCGGTCTGGTGGCGTATTCCGATGGAATGATGACCGACTTGCAATTGGATATTGCAGGCTTGATGTCGTCGGCTTCAGGCGAGGAAGTCGCACGGGGCTACGAAAATCTCAACAAGGCTGCATCCCGCATGGGCTCTACGCTTCACGCACCATTTATGACACTTGCATTCATGGCATTGTTGGTCATTCCCGAATTAAAACTTGGCGACAAAGGGCTGTTCGATGTCCGGCAATTCAGCTGGACGGAGCTTTTTTCGTAACTCTTTTGTCATTTCAATTTTTTTTCGTATCTTTGCAAAAAATTGTAGCCCAAACACAAAATGATCCACCGCATATATTTAGATAATTGTTGTTTCAATCGTCCGTACGATGACCAAACGCAACTAAACATTTACTTGGAAACGCAAGCCAAACTTCATGTTCAAAGTTTGGTTTACAAGAAAAAGATTGAATTGGTGTGGTCGTTTATTTTGACGTTTGAAAACAGCCAGAACATCTTCAACGCAAAGAAAACATCTATTTCGCAATGGGAAAATTTGAGTTCGTTTTTTGTTGAAAAATCGGAAGAAATCAGAGTAATCGCCAAAGATATTATGACCTATGGAGTAAAAGCCACAGATGCTGCTCATGTTGCCTGTGCCATAGTTGGAAATTGCGATTATTTTATTACGGTTGACAAGCGTTTGTTAAAATATCAAGACAAACGCATTAAAATATGTGATCCAATAGAATTTATCAATGAGATAGCACCATGACAAACAGCGCAGTATTGTTGGATAGAGGCATTAGATGCCTCAACAACGAGTTAGGAATTTTAGATGCCGAACGATTTGTGGCATTAATTTTGAGAGAAACTTTCGATTATACCGAATGGAGAAAAAATAATTTATTCGTGGGCATGAGTATTGACGAAATTATTGATGAAGCGGATAGATATTGCAAAGAGAATGCAAAATCGGCAACACCGCAACGGTCCGTTAAACGTGTGCCCTTGCGAAAAAGAGTAAAAGTTACTGCATAGTTTTCCGAAACGACGGCGATAGGAATCGGCGTCGAGCGTCCTGTGTGCAATCTACGAATAACACGGATAGATGTAATGATACCTCCTCCTTATATGCGACAGTATTTTACTGCTATATTAATTGTTTACTCGTTTGTGGCTTATTCACAATACACTAATGCGTATGGTTTTGTAAATGTTCGTAATGCGACAGAAGAATTTTCAAAAAACAATGACCAGTATTTTTTTCTAAGGCAATGGGATACACTTTTTTACAACGAACACGTATCTGTATTGTATAAGGTCGATTTTTTAAATAATTGGGCATTTCGTTTACCTACAGACACTTTAGTTGCGAGAGTAAAAAAACTTGCCTTATTGAATGGTTATGATTTGAAACATAACCAACATAGTAATGTATATCATCAACTTCATTTTTTTGATTCTGTGAACCAAACTTCAACTCTTTACCAGATAGACAGTTTAGCACAAATTTGGCAAAATCATTTATTACCCCAAAAACAATTACTGAATATACGTTTAAGAAATCTTTGGAAATCAGAACACAAATACTATCAAGCATATCATAGTAATAATCGCGATAGTGTTTATTTGCCTATTTTATATAAACTAATGGAAGAATATATCGACATCTGTCGAGAACAAGGTTATGTACCCAATAGTTTTGATAATAATTGGGATGATCAGAGTAATTATATGGTAGTGTTCTTACATTTAGCATCAACTCACAAAAGTATTGCACGCTTGAATATCTGGGAATACAGCCTCCCATACTTTATTTCGACTTTTAAGGCAGGAAAAATTACCAATGAGTTTTGTTATTTTTATGATTTGAACTTAAAAAGCGAATTAGGTGTACAGTATTTCGGAACATTAAAAAACGTACCCATAAAAGATGAAGAAACCATCGAACAACGGAAAATAGAATATGATATAGATAATTTAAAAGAAATGTTACGAGAATTAAAATTATACTAAAACGATGAAAAAAGTATTAAGAAATTAGGCTCAAAAAAGTATTAAGAAAGTTCAAAAAAAATCGTATCTTTGCAAAATGATTTCAATCCAAACCATCAAACGTGTAAAATCTTTACAACAAAAGAAATTTCGAGAACAAGAGCATTGTTTTGTTGTGGAAACACCCAAAATTGTTGAAGAACTTTTGAGCAGTAAGGTCTATTCAGTGGAAATTGTGTATGCCTTGAAACCCTGGATTGATGCGAACTGGAAACGTTTTGCACGTCATACGTTGGAAGAAGTTTCGCCAAAAGAACTTGAACGAATCAGCGGATTACAAATGCCTAATCAAGTGTTGGCGGTTGTCAAAAAAACAGATGTTTCGCCTGATTTCGAAACTATTTTTTCGGATACAAGTTTGATGCTTGACGACATTCGTGACCCGGGAAATTTAGGCACAATTTTGCGAATCGCCGATTGGTTCGGCATTAAAAACGTGATTTGTTCAAACGAAAGTGTGGAATACACCAATCCGAAATGTGTGCAAGCCTCGATGGGTTCGTTTTTGCGCGTGAATGTATGCTATGGCAATTTATCGGAAATCTTGTCTCAAAAGCCCGCGAATACGCCTGTTTACGGCACATTCATGGAAGGCGAAAATATTTATCGGACGAATTTAGAGCAAAAATCTTGTATTGTGATTGGCAACGAAACCCATGGTATTTCGAAATCTGTGGAATCTTTGATGACCCAAAAAATTCATATTCCATCGTTTTCTACGGAAACGAAACACGCTGAATCGCTGAATGCATCTGTGGCTACAGCCATTTTTTGTTCGGAACTCAAACGACGTTTTTAGATTTTCAAAACGGCACGTAATCTCTTGGATTTACCGGAGAACCTTGAAACCAAAGTTCGAAATGTAAAATCGGACCTTTGTAGCCTTCGCCGGAATTGCCTATAAATGCAATAGGTTCGCCGGATCTTACAAAATCACCAACACTTTTCAGAAGTGCAGAATTGTGTTTGTAAATCGAGAGCATATTGTTTTCGTGTTGAATCGTAATCACGTAGTTTGCATCGGTTGTCCAATCTGAGGAAACCACGGTTCCGCTTTGCACAGCCTTGATTACATCGTTCATTTTTCCGGTAATATCAATTCCAAAATGTCTGTTTTGTGCGTTAAAATCTTCTAAGATCGTGCCTTCGAGCGGCACAAAAAACAACATTGGTGATAAAGATTGTGTGGTGAAAGAAGTTCCGGAATTTGCGGATTCACCGATGTTTCCAATGTTTCCGATATGAGCAGGACGAGGTTGTTGTGCCAAATTAAATCTTTCACTTTTTTCGAATTGTTCACGAAGTTGATCATCTTCTTTCGAACGTTCGTTGGTGATATCCGCATAATTCACGATGAATGCAGAATCTCTGATGTCTTGAATTTCTTCAAGATGAATTTCTCCGGAAATGGCTAAATTCATAGCGAATAGCAATTTTTCATGGGCATTCAGTAAATTTTCCAACGAGTCAATTTTACTTTGATTTTGATAAGCCAACTGTGCCACTTCGGTCTTGGTATAACCCGGAATAAATTCTCGCAAATTCGTGAATGCAATCAAAAACAATGTTCCCACAATCAAGCCTATCACGGTCATTCCGACAATCACAAACACATTTAGTCGCGACAATCGAAACCATAATTTTTCCTCAAACCCTTCGTTCATAATCACCAAACGGTACTTGTAGTGAATGTTTGAGAAGAACCTGCTATACCAATATCTGAAAAATCGTTTCATTACAATTTGCAAAGATACGATTTTTTTTGTACCTTTGCAAGTCTAAATTAAAAGTTATGCATTTAAATTCTATTCCGGAGGCTCTGGAAGACATTAAAAACGGTCGTTTTGTGATTGTTGTTGATGATGCAGATCGCGAAAATGAAGGCGATTTTGTATGTGCAGCAGAAAAAATTACGCCCGAAATGGTCAATTTTATGATTAAAGAGGGACGGGGATTGGTCTGTGTTCCTTTAACTGAGACACGTTGCAAAGAATTGGATCTTGATATGCAAGTTGCTCATCGGTCTAACACATCGATTCATGGTACGCCGTTTACCGTTACGGTTGATTTGCTTGGAAACGGCTGTACCACGGGGGTTTCGACGCACGACAGAGCAGCAACGATTCGTGCTTTAGCAGATTCCAAAACTCAACCCTCAGACTTAGGACGTCCCGGACATATCAATCCGCTGCGAGCGAGAGATGGCGGGGTTTTACAACGTTCCGGACATACTGAGGCAGCCGTAGATTTAGCACGTTTGGCAGGACTGTATCCGGCGGGAGTGCTCATCGAAATTATGAATGAGGACGGCTCAATGTCGCGATTGCCGGAGCTTTTAGAGATTGCGAAAAAATTTAATTTGAAAATTATCAGCATTGAAGATTTGATTGCTTATCGTGTCAAACACGAAACCTTGATTCAATTTGAGGAAAAGGTTGATTTACCAACGCAATGGGGCGATTTCAAACTTCATGCGTTTTCCGAAAAACAAACCGGAGTAACGCATTTAGCGTTGGTCAAAGGCGAGTGGAATGAGGACGAATCGGTGTTGGTTCGCGTACATTCGTCGTGCGTTACCGGCGATATTTTCAATTCGTGTAAATGCGATTGCGGAGATCAATTGCATCAAGCCATGACGATGGTTGATAAAGCCGGCAAAGGCGTTGTTTTGTATATGTTTCAAGAGGGTCGCGGCATCGGTTTAATCAATAAATTGAAAGCTTACAATTTGCAAGAACAAGGTGTCGACACGGTGGATGCCAATGTTATGCTCGGTTTTCGTCCGGACGAGCGTGATTACGGGATTGGAGCACAAATTTTGCGTCATCTGAAAGCCAATAAAATCAAGTTGATTTCCAATAATCCGGTCAAACGAATAGGTTTGGAGGGTTACGGCATTGAAATTATCGAAACCGTTCCGATCGTTGTCGAGGCAAATGCCCACAATCAGCGTTATCTGCGTACCAAACAAGAACGTATGGGACATCAGTTGAAGATGTAGGATATTTATGATTTATGGTTTATGATTTATGATTTGCGAATCTTTTGTGTGGATTTGCATATTCCAAAAAATTTTTGTACCTTTGCATTCTCGAATAGAGACAACATGCAAAACATCACCTATAAATCAGTCGTTATTGATCAAAATTTCGCGTCGGATAGTTTCTGTCGTGGCAACTACCCACAAAGGGTAGAGGTGCATGATTTTAACCCCCCCCCCCCCCACCCCCAATAAAGGCTGTATGACATCTCCTCTCTCAATAGAGAAGCTTGACGAAGTGTCTTTCCGAAAACACAATAAACCAGACACAAAAGCATTATCGCTCACTTCGAGTGGGTCGGTTGGTGTAAATGATATGCCATTTGGCTAGAATGCATGTCGTCATGAAACACACAGTGCTCACAGCGCCATGAATCAGAACGTTTCAGAGTCAAAACAGAGGGCGCTTACTCGTTGCGAAATTATTCGGTAGAAAGAAGGGTCGTGATGTCGAAAACCTCCCGACCGGCATCCAGTCTTAGCTCCAAAGAGTTCTGTTCGAACTGGATAACTTTACTGCCATCGGTGCGTGTTTTAGGACTACAAAATACGAGTATGACAAAACATTCATCTTGCTTAAGTTATACAGCAGTACTAAGGCGTAACAAATGCTTCAACTTCAGCTCTCCAAATCTATGCACCGGAAATGAAATGTGTGTAATGTTTACGTTACGACTTCCTACCACATCTATTGAAGAACCTTATGATCAGGGTGCTCTCTCACTGTTGCCATTGACACACTCTACCCATTCGCACTGTTTCAGTATACCAATTTAAAGTATAACTAATCTGATTACAGCCTAATAAACCAACTGAATTACTAATTCAGTAGTAAATTATACGTAGATGGGGTGATAAGTTTTGCCTCCACTGTAATATTTTTTATTTACTTTAGATATATCTGGATAAAACCGGTTCTGTGTAGTCGCATGGTATCTCTCTTCCATCATACTTCACCTTCAATACGCAGATGCTTACAGTTCTCACCCAGTGCACATCGAAATGGAAGAGTTTTCAGACGTTCGGCTCAAACAGCGTG
>WRKV01000015.1 GCA_009777915.1 Bacteroidales bacterium
AATTCCCCTCCTTTGGAGGGGTGGCACGAAGTGCCGGGGTGGTCATAAACCACCTCGCCAGCGATGGTCATAAACCACCTCCCGGCTTCGCCGTACTCCTCCAAAGGAGGAGAATTTTTTGCCCTACGTTATTGATTACGCCCTTTCAGGGCGAGAGGCGAAGCGTAAAAAACCATGAGGTCGCAAAGCGACCGAATACGTTATCGCAGGAAAACGTTGCACGGGTGCAACATTTTTTCCTGCAAAGAGTTTTTTTGAATACTTTTTTTGCTCTCAAAAAAAAGTATTAAGAAATAGGGCTCGACATGATGGGCGTGTCACCTTAGGTTATGGCTTCAGCCTTTTCTTCTCCCCCTGCAAGCGTTTTCTTACTCTTTTCACATCTTCCGCAGGAGGTAGGTTTTCGGGAATAATGCCTCGCTCTTTGAGCATTTTTCTGACGGCAAGGTTATTGTCGATATGCTCGCCCTCGATGGGAATTTGTCCTTTCAGATTTTTGCTTTGCACGTTGATGCTGGTCATATCGGCTGCCAAGCCCTTGGCTCTGATACTTATCGTTGGCAGAAAATCGGCGAGTGAACGATTTTCGGGAACACCAAACTTCCGTTTGAGTAGTTGTGTGTTTAACTTGAAAAGTGCCTGATCGCCTTTGCTTCTGATGACAGCAAAACCTTGACTATCTACATCTCTTTCGTATAGAATGCTAGATAACAATTTTTCGGATTCACTCAGTTTTTCTCGAACCTTGAGCCGTTCGTACTCCAACAGACGTTGCTCGATAACCTCTGCACGGTGCGTCTGCACAGCGAAGTAGGTTTGTGCAAAAGCAATTTGTACTTTGCGAGGATCGCCATTTTGGGCGATTAAATAACAGGCGTAACGGGTCAAAATTAGGTCGTCGACCTCTTTCCCTACTCCCACGCCGGTTTGTACTATTTTGTTGACGTCAACAAAATTGAACAGAACGCTTATATTGGCGTTTTTGCAACTCTCTTTTGCTTTGTCAATAGTTTTGCAAAAATTTCGCCATTCAGCGTAGTCTAAAAGTTTCTGTAATTCGCGTGCACTCCAGCATTCCACGCCCTCATAATCGAAAGCCGCAGCCTCGAATTGTTCAAACAGATGTTTGATTTCGTTTTGTTTCATAGTTGTGAGATTTTTCATAATGTTTTTTCCTGCAAAATTACAACAAAGACCAACACAAACCCCAAATTTTAAGTTAAAAAGTGTTAAATCTTAAAATCTTTTAACTAAAATCGCTGAACTATTAGAAAAATCAATGCTTTCTAAAAACGAAAAATGCACCGAATTTCAATGATTTTTTTTTGAAATGTTAAAATTGGTAATGATTACGATTTTTTTTCGGGAATTGTCATTTTTTTTCGTAACTTTGCAAAATGAAAAAAATATCATTGCTCGTATTTTGCTTATTTTTCATCGCAATGGTGCAAAGCCAAACACTCCGTTTGGGTGCCGAGCGAACGGAAATTTATGTGCCGATGTTGGACGGGAAATCTGTTGGATTGGTTGGAAATCAAAGCAGTTTGGTTAGTTCCACACATTTAGTTGACACCTTGTTGAGTCTGGGTGTAAATTTGAAAACCATTTTTTCTCCTGAGCACGGATTCCGTGGTGATGTCGAAGCCGGAGCACATATTCAACATGGAAAGGACGTTAGAACAGGACTTCCGATTGTTTCGCTTTATGGAAATAATAAAAAACCAAGCAAAGAACAGGTCAAAGATTTGGATATTATTTTGTTCGATTTGCAAGATGTCGGTGTACGTTTTTATACTTACATTTCTACACTTCACTATGTGATGGAAACCTGTGCGGAGCAAGACATTGGGCTGATTGTATTAGACCGACCCAATCCGAACGGGCATTATGTGGACGGTCCGATTTTGGAAAAAAAACATACGTCTTTCGTTGGAATGCACCCTATTCCGATTGTTCACGGCATGACTATCGGCGAATATGCTCAGATGACCAACGGCGAAAATTGGTTATCGAATAGTGTTCAAAGTCCTTTATTTGTTGTGAAAATGGAACATTACAACCGCAACGAACCGTACGATTTACCTGTTCCGCCATCGCCAAATTTGCCCACTGCACAATCCATTGCGTTGTATCCCAGTTTGTGTTTGTTTGAAGGTGCAAATGTCAGCGTTGGACGCGGTACAGAGAAGCCGTTCGAAATTTTTGGAAGTCCCGATTTCAAAGGAAAACTCAACTACACTTTTACGCCTCGCCGAATTTCCGGAAAAAGTGAAAATCCGCCATTCAGAGATCAATTGTGCTATGGCGTTGATTTAAGCGGACTCCCCTACGACTCCATCAGAAACGAAAAACGTTTGAACTTGTCGTATGTGATACAAGCCTATAAACTCGCTACGGATAAAAATAATTTCTTTTTTCGTAACAATTTTTTCGATAGATTAGCCGGCACAGACTCCCTCCGAAAGCAAATCATAGCCGGCGTTTCAGAGGAAAACATTCGAAAATCATGGCAACCGGGTTTAGAACAATTTGCAGAAACACGAAAAAAATATCTGTTGTATGAATAAAGCCTTTATTCTCGCCGCAGGACTTGGCGTTCGCCTGAAACCATTTACCGAAACCGAACCAAAAGCATTGGTCGAAGTGAACGGAAAACCGCTACTACAAAGACTTATCGAAAAGTTGAAAGAAAACGGATATACAGAAATTGTGATCAACGTTCATCATTTTGCGGATTTGGTCATTAATTTTTTGAATGCAAATCAAAATTTCGGTGTAAAAATTCAAATCAGTGATGAGCGTGAACAGCTTTTGGATACAGGCGGAGCGATTCTTAAAGCAAAATGTTTTTTAGAAAACGAATCAAATTTTTTAGTTCATAATGTCGATATTTTATCGGACATGGATTTTTCTAAAATCGCTGAACAACATGTAAAATCAAATGCTTTAGCAACGATGGCAGTTCGTGACAGACCAACCGACCGGAAATTTTTATTCCATACAACCGGCAAAGCCCCCAACGAAATTAATTGGCATCTCAGAGGTTGGCAAAATACAAAAACGAATGAAAAAATTCTTTTGGATTCATCGTCCGAAACGCTCACCCCACTTGCATTTAGTGGCATTCATATCATCAGTTCCGATATATTCAAACACATCAACCAATCCGGTAAATTTTCGATTGTAGAAACCTATTTGGATTTAGCAAAAACCTTTGATATTTGCGGATTTCGGCATGATGAGGATTTATGGTTAGATGTTGGCAAACCCGAACAATTGGAATTGGCACAACATATTTTCAAGTAATCGCACGTAGAGAGCAGGTTTGAAACCTGCCCCTACGTAGTCGGAACCGCCAAACTGACTACACTAACCCGTGCACCTTCGATGGCTGTCAATTTGCGAATACAACCTTCTATCGTTGCTCCGGTTGTGATCACATCATCTACCAACAAAATGTGTTTGTTTTTCAACGCATTTTCATCGTTGACCGAAAATACTTCTTTCACGTTTTCCCAACGATTGAAACGGTTTTTGCGAGTTTGTGTTTCGGTTTCTGTGCGTCGAACAAACGATGTTGTATCGACAGAAACATTCATCACTTGCGACAATCCGACTGCGATTTTTTCGCTTTGATTATAGCCTCTGGTTTTAATTTTTTTCGGATGCAACGGCACAGGTACAATAACGTCTACACTCTGAAAATAGTGTGATTTCTGTAAATCTTTTCCGAATAATTTTCCTAAATAAACGCCGATTTCAGGTTTTTTACTGTACTTCAATTGATGAATCAGATGTTGGATTTTTCCGGCTTTTGTGAAAAATAGAAAAGCCGTTGCCATTTCCACTTTTGCTCGTCCCCAAAACAGCTTGCACACCGCGTTTGACGGATCGTTGTGAAAATTTGTCTTAGGTAAATGAAACAGACATTCCAAACAAATCAGAGATTCATTTTGATGTAAAATTTTTCCGCATGCCAGACATGGTGCGGGATACAGGAGATTAATAAGATCTTTTAACATAGCGATATTTTTTTTGCAAGAGCGAAACATCATTACAAAATTTGTTGATGTATGCCTCGCCCCTACTATATATAACGCTCGACCCCTCGATTTTCGTATATTTTTTTTGTTAAAAAGTGTTAAATTGTTGATAACTTTCGCAAATTGTTAATAACCTCACGAAAATTAGTGAATAGTGAATTGTAGGAGATGTATCGCTCGGTAAGAGACAAAATCAAACAAACAATTTTTCGGCGATGGCATCTGAAAATAATGCTCCTCTTGCAGTGGTAACAACACGTGCATTTTCAAAAATTAACCATTCATTAGGAATTTTAGTGATGCTGTTTTGAAAATGTTGAAAAAATTTGTTGCCGAAACGCTCTTGAATTTCGCTTGGCAAAATACCCCATTGCGTGCGAATAGCGGTCATCACGTACTCATTATATTGCATTTTGAGAGTTATCACCTCCGACTCGCTCGGTAAAATCCCATTTTTTAGAGACGAAATATAGATGGCAACATCAGCCATATTCCAACTTCTCGACACACCGGAAAAACTATGTGCAGAAGCTCCAAACCCATAGTATTTACTGAGATTCCAATAATTCGAATTGTGTTTGGAATACTGCTTGTTTTTACAAAAGTTTGAAGTTTCGTAAGCCTCGAAATCGTGTTTTTTCAAATGCTCTCTCAATAGCAAATACTGCTGTTCGATATGCTCTTCATTCGGCGATTCTGCGGTGAAATTTCGAATTTGTTGATCCAAAATAGTGTTCGGCTCAACCGTTAGAGCGTACGCTGAAAGGTGCGGAATATCAAGCGAAAAGAACGTTTCTAAATTTTTTATCCAACGTTCGTTCGTCAAAGTTGGAATACCATAAATTAAATCGATCGACAAGTTTTTGAATCCTGATTTTTGTGCATTTTCAATAGATTCTAAGGCTTGTTTCGGAGAATGTTTTCGATTTAAATACTTCAAATCATCTTCAAAAAATGATTGAATGCCGATGCTCAAACGATTGACAGGCGTGTGTTTTCTAAGATTTTCCAAATATACTTTCGTCAAACTTTCGGGATTCCCTTCAAAGGTAATTTCCATGTTTTTTGCAAAAGAAAATTGATTTTGCAACACGTCGAAAATTTGTTCAATCTGCTGAATCTCCAATAACGACGGCGTTCCGCCACCAAAATAAATAGTTTCGATTGCCTCATCAATTTCGTTTTTACGTAAATTTATTTCGGAAATTAATGCGTCAAGATAGGGTTGAGGTACACTCATTGAGCCTCTCGAAATACCCGTGCCTGCTGCCGTTGAATAAAAATTACAATACGCACATTTCCGGCGACAAAACGGAATATGAATATAAATTCCCGCCATTATTTATTGAGAATAATTTGCATGGTAGTACCCTCACCGACAACTGATTTTTTCACAAAAATATCGCCGTTGTGATACGTGTGAATGATGCGATAACACAATGGTAGCCCAAGTCCCCAACCTCTGGATTTGGTGGTATATCCGGCGTCAAAAATCTTTTTCCACTCTTTTTTAGGAATGCCTTTTCCGTTATCGGTAACGTTGATGGTTATCGTTTTGACACCTTCAATAAAATCAAGTTCGATCAGCCCTTCTTTTTTTATTCCGATAGCGTTTGTCGCATTTATGACTAAGTTTTCCAATACCCAATCCACTAATGGAACGTTGATTTTTGCCAGCATTACAGCGTTTGACGGAACATTGACTTGAAGTTTTATTTTTTGTGACAAACGAGGTTGCAGATAAGCAATCGATTTGTAAACAACCTGAACGATATTTTCGCTTGCCATTTCGGGCAGTGAACCGATTTTGGAAAAACGTTCGGAAATTACCGTCAACCGACTAATATCTTTTTGCATTTCCGCAAGGTGATTTTTATCGATATTTTGATTTTTCAGATATTCCGCCCAACCCATCAACGACGAAAGAGGAGTGCCTAACTGATGAGCTGTTTCACGCGACATACCCACCCAAAGTTTGTTGTTTTCCGACTGTCGGGACATTCGCGTTCCCCAAATTACCGACCAAATAAATATGCCAAAAACCACAAAAGCCAAGAGTGGCAAATATGCCAAATATCGAATCGTTATCGAATTTTCATAAAAAATCAAATACGTTTCCTGAAGATCGGTTGAAAATTCAATGGGGGTATTCTGTTCTCGCATTTGTGCCAACGTGTTTTTCAAAATCTCAGGATTGGCATAACGTTCAGGCGATACATTACTGGCTTGAATAACGGTTTTTTCATCCTCAGACACAATCAAAATCGGAGCATAAGTAGAATTGGTAACAATTTCGTCCATAAACGAATTAACGATATGATCCAAAATTTGTTGAAGTTCTACAAATGCCTTCGAATGCTTGTAATAAAAATACCAGTTATTATTCATAAATGGAATGCTAATCGGCGGATACTGCGAAAATTCGTTCAAAAGTGTGTCTTGCAGTTGTGTGATTTTAGAGCAATCTATATCCGTATTAACACAGTACAAAATTCGGAGATTCCCATCTGTAACAATAACGGGAATCGTTGTGTTTTCCTCAATAATTTGATTGTAAAGTTCAAATTCTGCAGCACTTCTCGGAAAATTCATTCTTGATACAGCCTCTGCCCAAAGTTGTAGTTTATTGCGTTCCATCAACGCAATCTGATCGAAAAATGTTTTACCGTGTTCAATCAACTCGGCTTGTCGCTGAACCGATGATGCCCACAATTTCACTTTGTGATGCTCGCCACTGCCGATTTGCTGAACAATAACCAAAGTTGCCCATATCGAAGACATCACAACAAGGATTGACGCAATAAGTAAAAAACGATTGATATTTTTTCCGGTTTTCGAAGAGATGGTCATAGTAAAAAACTTAATACATTAAAAGATTTAATCGAGCGAATATATTGAAATTTAGATGAAATTTTTTATAGCCCGTAAGATTGATATCTTGAAGATATGCGGTCGCACCAAAGTCAAGCGAGGCATAAGAATTAACCACATATCGCCACCCGAAAGACCCCGTAATCCCTACACCGAAAGCCCTTTCCGGAAGTGCAATAGTCGAAAAACCTTGACCGGGAAGGTGAGTTCCTTGATCCATAATCGAATGTTGAAGTCCTTCGATTTCGATATTATTTTCTCTAACTTTGGTATTCGTTATATTGAATGCTAATTCGTAAAACGTTTGCCAATTCTGTGCTTCCAAGTCATCAGTCCATTGAAAACCGACATCCAGCATCGTTCGCGATTCCTTGCCCCAAATTTTTCCTTGATGCAAAATTGGCTCTGATGTACCCGGAATACGTCCGACATCAATCGTAAAAATATCTGCTGCAATAAGCGTAACCTGATTGACATTTAGAAAAACAGATGTGTATGGAGATAAATTTATGGCAGCACGAAAACTCACTGCTGCCGCAGGTTTGTAACGCATTTGAGCAGGCAAATTATCTTGGTAAACCTCAAAATCATCTACTTTAAGTTTTTCTTTGACAGCGTTTACAAAGTCGATATTTCGCCATGCATAGGATAGTTTATTGACATTTTCCATTCGTCCGTTGTAATAATTCGCAACATGTTTTCCGGCAAAAAAACCACTTCCCGCAAGGCTTATCGTAATAAATTTGAAATCCTCATCATCGTCATAATACTCCCTTTGAGAAAATCCGTTAAAAGGAATCCCAATCAGCAAACAACAGATAAGATAGATATTTTTTTTCATAATTTTTTACAAAAGTACATAAAAATTTTGAAAAAAGTTGTTTTTTTGCGAAAAAAGTTGTACTTTTGTAGATAAATTCTAATAAACAACGTCTATGAAACTTGCTATCGTTCTAAAAATGAGCCTTTTAATCATATCTTTGGTTTTTTTGGCTTCGTGTGCTTCGTCGTCAGCCCCAGTGGCTTACAGATCCAGTGTTCCGCCTCATTGTGCTTTCGCTAATCAGCACAATCGATCTAATCCTAAAAAAGTAACCAGAGCACCGGAACGTGCTCCGTCTCGAACCACGCCGATAGGAGGAAACTACAGCGTTCGCAACTAATTTTTTGGTCAAATGGGCATTTTTTTTCAACCTCAAAAACTTCGACAATTCGAAATGAAACCTCGCTATTACAGTGCGGAGAAAGAGCGTGCTGAGGAGTTGAGACGTCGGCTTGGTGAAGAGGGAGCGGAAGAAGAAAAACGTTCGGAACGTATTCATGAAGCCTTTGAACGTAGGCGTTCGATGAAAAAAGAAAGAAACAAAAAGATGACAAGCACAAGGGTTTTAATCTATCTTGCTTTGATTATTTTGTTAGTTATGATGATTAGCAACACGAAGTTTTTGCTTTTTTAACTATGTCTGATGTTATTCGTTTATTGCCGGATTCGGTAGCGAATCAAATTGCTGCAGGAGAAGTTGTGCAACGTCCGGCTTCCGCAGTGAAAGAACTCCTGGAAAATGCCGTAGATGCAGGTAGTACAGAGATTCAACTTGTTGTCAAAGATGCAGGAAAAACCTTAATCCAAATCATCGACAACGGCAAAGGTATGTCGGAAACCGACGCTCGATTATCGTTCGAACGCCATGCCACATCAAAGATTCGTGAAACACAAGATTTATTTTCTATCCGAACAATGGGCTTTCGTGGAGAAGCATTGGCATCTATTGCGTCCGTCGCACAAGTGGAATTAAGAACCAAACAAGAAGGCGAAGAATTAGGTACGGAAATTCGCATTGAAGGCTCGGACGTGAAGTCCCAAAAGCCTTGTCAATGCTCGAAAGGAACATCCGTTGCGGTGAAAAATTTATTTTTTAATGTGCCGGCTCGACGACAATTTTTGAAAAGTGATAATGTTGAATTGAAACATATCACAGAGGAATTTTTTCGCATTGCATTGGTTCATCCAAACATTAAATTCAGTTTTTATCATAACGAAAAATGTTTGCATAATTTAGAATCCGAATCGTTCAAAGAACGCATTATTGCTCTGTTTGGCGATGTTTATAAAAAACGTTTGGTGCCGATTGAACAGTCGGTTAGTCATGTGAAAATTTTCGGATTTATTTGCAAACCGGAATTTGCCATGAAAACCAAAGGAGAACAATACTTCTTTGTGAATAATCGTTTTATCCGACATCCTTATTTGAATCATGCGGTTTCACAGGCGTTTGACGAATTGATTGCTGAAAAAAGTTATCCGTCGTATGTCATCTGTTTTGAAATGGATCCGAAAAATATCGACATCAATATCCATCCGACAAAAACCGAAATTAAATTTTTAGACGAGAAGTTGATGTACGGTGTATTGCTTGCGGCTGTAAAGAAATCCATTGGTGCATACAATCTTGCACCGAGTTTGGATTTTTTGACTAATCCCAAATATCAACCGGATATTTTACCCCAAAATTATACGCCGAAAACGCCGACAATCCGCGTGAATCCGAGTTACAATCCGTTTGAAAAAACCAATTTTTCCGAAAATCGCAAACAGCAATTGAATCAACAAGCGTATTTGGAATCGTTTGAATTGCTACAAAAACCAATCGAAAGCTGCATTCAAAAAGAAATCGAACACACGACAATCTCCGGTGAGGATTTCGCCGTTGAAGATGACAATGCGTATTTGGATAGTTTCCAATTTTCGAAAAAATATATCGTTGTTGATACGTGCTCAGGCTTGCTAATCGTTTGTCAACAACGTGCACACGAGAGAGTGCTGTTCGAAAAATTTCAAAAACAAATCGCCAATCGTCAAACCGTTTCACAACAAAAATTATTTCCGCAATCGTTGGACTTTTCCGCAACCAACGCTGAAATTTTGAACGAAATTTTACCAAACTTAAAAGATTTAGGTTGGGATATTGAAAATTTAGGACATCATTCATTTTCTGTGAACGCCGCGCCAACAGAGGTAAAAGAGAGCGAAGTGCAAAGTGTTTTGGAATCAATTTTAGAAAATTTCAAAAGCGGAATTATGCTCAATCGAAACGACAAGCAAACTAATCTTGCTGTTTCGATGGCATCCGGAATGGCGTTAAAATCAGGCGTTACGCTCGAAAAAACCGAACAAAAACAATTGTTAACTCAATTATTTTCGTGCCAAGTTCCACAATTATCTCCCAAAGGAAAGCCGGTGTTTACGCTGCTTTCCGAAGATGAAATACACACTCGATTAAACTAAATTATCATGCAAGAAAATTATAGTCCTCAAGGGTTTCGTTTTTTACCTCCCGTTGTCAAAAATCTGCTTATCATCAATATCATTTTATTTTTGACAGACATAACGCTTGGAAATTTCGGCGTGGATTTAACGTATTATTTGGGCTTGCATTATCCGCTTGCAGAACGTTTTTTTCCAACACAATATTTCACGTATCTCTTTATGCACGCCAATTTCGGACATTTATTTTTCAATATGTTTGCTTTGTGGATGTTCGGTTACTCGTTGGAAAATTATTGGGGCAGCAGACGATTTTTGTTTTATTATTTAGTTTGCGGCGTTGGTGCGGGGATTATTCAAAATGGAGTGATTGCGTATGAAATTTGGAATTTTACGCAAGTCGGTTACAATCCGATTTCGATTGCAAGATTTATGAACAATGCTGTTACAATTGGTGCATCGGGTGCAGTTTTTGGGATTTTGCTGGCGTTTGGAATGACCTGGCCAAACATGAGAATTTATCTGTATTTTTTGTTTCCGATCAAAGCAAAATACTTTGTAGTTTTTTATGGATTTCTCGAATTATTTTCGGGAATCAGCGGAGCATCAACAAATATCGCCCATTTCGCTCACTTAGGGGGAATGCTGTTCGGATTTATTTTGATCATGTATTGGCGAAAATATCGTCGGAATGATTTTTACTGAAAAATTTGACAATACCAAATTTTTTTCGTACCTTTGTATTAACAGAACGCAAGGAAAAAAAATCAATAATTATAAATAAAATCATTTAATCGTTATGAAAAAAATCGTACTTTTATCATTACTCTTTTCGGCATTCAGTTTGAATGCTAATCCCGTCAAATGGACGTATTCCGTTAACCAATTGCAGGGCAACAAAGCCGAATTGGTTTTTTCGGCAACCGTTACTTCCGGTTATCAAATGTATGCAGTTCAAGTTCCGCCAAACGGACCGCTACCTACCGAATTTGATTTTGACGACTCAAAAATGTTCCAAAAAGTTGGAAAAATTAAAGAGGTTTCTGCACCGAAAATCAAATTCGATGAGATATTTGAAATGAATATCGGTGTGCATACCGGAAATGCTCGATTTGTGCAAGCTATCGAGATTTTGAGTGAAAAAGATTTTTTAGTTACCGGAACGATTAACTACATGGTTTGCGATGAGGTGTCGTGTCTGCCGCAAGACCATGATTTCAGTTTTTTGGTCAAAGGTGTTGTTGCTACAGTAGCAAAGGAAACGTCTGATGTTGCAGTTCAAGATGCCATTCCGGATCTTGCCGAAACCGATGAACTTTTGGATGAAGAAAAAGATATTTTGGAGTCTGATTTTTCCACTGAAAAATCGGAAGAAAAATCGGAAAGTTTTTGGTGGTTTATCTTTTTGGCGTTAGGAGCCGGATTGGCTGCAGTTCTTACCCCTTGCGTGTTTCCGATGATTCCTATGACGGTTTCGTTTTTTATGAGTGGCGGTGCAAAACGTTCGGAAGGTATTTTGAAAGGTTTGATTTTCGGATTTTCCGTAGCATTGATTTATTCGCTTTTAGGTGTTTTAGTTGCCATAACCAAAAACCCTGCAATCGTTAATGCTCTAAGTACACATTGGATTGCGAATATCATCTTTTTTGCATTGTTCATCATGTTCGCATGTTCGTTTTTCGGATTGTTTGAAATCACACTTCCTACGGGGCTCTCCAACAAATTGGATGCCAAAGCCGACAAAGGAGGTTTGATTGCGGCGTTTTTCATGGCAGCCGTATTGACCCTCGTTTCATTTTCTTGCACCGGTCCGTTTGTAGCGTTATTGCTGGTTGAAGCGGCAATGGGCACTTCGGTATTGAAACCTATTTTAGGAATGTTCACGTTTGGTTTGGCGATGGGTTCACCGTTTATGATTCTATCCATGTCGCCTGCACTGATGAAAAAAATGCCGAAATCAGGCGGTTGGCTCAACTCGGTAAAAATCGTGTTTGCCTTTATTTTATTGGCATTTGCGATGACTTTCTTATTGGCTATCGACACAGGTTACGGCTTGAAATTATTTACACGCGAAGTATATCTCGGTATTTGGATTGTGATTTTCTCTTTAATGGGATTCTATTTGTTGGGAAAAATCAAATTCTCGCACGATAGCGATGTACAACACATTGGTGTGTTCCGTTTATTTTTAGTGATTGCTGTATTTTCGTTTGTGGTATATATGATTCCGGGTTTGTTCGGAGCGCCACTCAAAATGATTGCAAGTTTGACGCCGCCGTTGACCGCACAGCAATTCGATTTAAGTCAATCGCAAGGTTATGTTCCGATGGAAGCAACGTCGCAAAAACCTGTAAAACACGGAGACAAATTCAAATTGCCACTTGGTTTGCACGGCTTTTTCGATTATGAAGAAGGGTTGGCATACGCCAAAGAAACCGGCAAACCAATCTTTTTGGATTTCACCGGACATGGTTGTAAAAATTGCAAAGAGATGGAAGGCAAAATTTGGAGTGATCCGGAAGTGTTGGCATTATTGAAAGAATATGTTATCATTGCTCTTTATACCAACGATAGAACACCACTTCCGGAAGCCGAATGGATTACGTCGAAAATTGATGGAAAAGTGAAAAACACGATTGGCAAAAGAAACTACGATTTTCAGATGGAACGCTTTAACACGGCGATGTTGCCATATTACGTAACATTGGATCAAGACGGCAAACCTACGACAAATCAAGGCGTTGGCAATATAGGAAAAGCCGAATTTATCAAGTATTTGAAAAAAGGTTTAGGGAGATAGATGATTGTCATCGTAAACTTGTGGGGGTACAAAATTTCGTGCCCCTTTTTTTATTTCAAAAAAATTCGTATCTTTGCAAAAAAAAATACATTATCATGACAAAAACAGAACAACTCATCGCAATGGAAGAGCGTTATGGCGCTCACAATTACCATCCTCTACCCGTCGTTTTAAGCAAAGGCGAAGGTCCTTTTTTATGGGACGTTGAAGGAAAACGTTACTACGATTTTTTATCGGCATACTCCGCCGTTAACCAAGGACACTGCCATCCGAAAATCGTGAAAGCCTTGTGTGATCAGGCTCAGACGCTCACGCTGACTTCGCGTGCGTTCTACAACGATTCGCTCGGCGAGTATGAAAAATACATGACCGAGTATTTTGGTTACGATAGAATGTTGCCGATGAACACCGGTGCGGAAGGTGTTGAAACTGCACTGAAATTGGTGCGTCGCTGGGGTGTGGTGAAAAAAGGCATTCCAAACGATGAGGTGATGATTGTATGTTGTGAAGGTAATTTTCACGGACGTACGTTGGCAATTGTTTCGATGTCGAACGACCCGGATTCGTATGCGAACTATGGTCCGCTAATGACCGGTTTCACACGCATTCCGTACAACGACACGAAAGCGTTGGAAAAAGTTTTGGAAGAACACGGTAAAAAAATCGCCGGATTTTTATTAGAGCCGATTCAAGGTGAAGCCGGTGTTTTCGTGCCCGATGAAGGTTATTTGAAAACGTGTTTCGATTTGTGTAAAAAGCACAATGTGTTGTTTATTGCAGACGAAGTTCAGACCGGTATTGCACGTACCGGAAAACTTTTGGCTTGCGATCACGAAGGCGTTCGTCCGGATATTGTGATTCTTGGCAAAGCCTTGTCAGGAGGCGTGATTCCTGTGTCTGCCGTGTTGTGTGATGATGATATTATGCTCAACATTAAACCGGGTGAACATGGCTCAACGTTCGGTGGATTCCCGCTTGCAGGAAAAGTTGCAATGGCTGCTTTGGACGTTGTGAAAGAAGAAAAGTTGGCTGAAAAATCCGAATATCTTGGAAAAATTTTCCGTGATGCGATGAGCCAATGTAAATCTGATCGCATCGAACTCATTCGTGGCAGAGGACTTTTGAATGCTGTGGTGATTCGTCCGAAAGACGGCAAACAGGCTTGGGACGTGTGCATGAAAATGCGTGATCTGGGCGTTTTAGCGAAACCGACACACGGACATATCATTCGTTTTGCACCGCCGTTGGTGATCACCGAAGAACAGTTGCGTGAAGCGATTGCATTGATTATTGAGGCTATTGAAACGGTGTAAAATCGTAAAGTAAATTTTAATTTACTTCAACAATTCTCCTTTCAAATACGCAATCGCATCGGCGAAACCGTCGATTTTTGTTCCGCTGATAGTTGCTGAAAATGGCTGTCCACCGCCACTTCCGTCGATGAATTTCGCAGCCTCTTTGATGAGAGTGTTGGCGTTGTATCCTGCTTTGACAAGGTCATCGCCGAGTGTCAACGTGATAGATGAACGATCGTTTTGCACAGATTTTGCAATGAAAATCAAATTCGGAGTTTCTTTTCTCAAATCAACTGCCAAACCTTTTATGATCTCCGGTAAAACGTGCTCATCAGGCATTTCGATTAACAAAACATTATTGATTTGTTCTGCACGTGACAACAAATACTGTTTCAATTGTTGTTTACGTTGTTCCATAAAAGCACCAAGTTGTTTTTTCAATTCATCATTATCTTGTACAGTTTTCAACACAGCTTGTTTGAGGTTTGCCGATTTGAAAACTTCTTGCAATTCTTTGAATGAATCTTGCAATCCAAACCAATAATTTTCCACTGTTTCTGCTGAAATAGCCTCTATTCTACGTACTCCGGCAGCAATGGCACCTTCCGAAATAATTTTGAAAAATCCAAGTTGTCCGGAATTCAAAACATGTGTTCCGCCACACAATTCCGCCGATTCGCCCATCTCAATTACACGCACTTCATCGCCATATTTTTCGCCGAACAGCATCAATGCTCCTTTCTCTTGAGCCTTGCCAAGAGGGAGATTGCGAGATTCTATCAAAGGAAAACATTTTCGAATTTGTGCATTCACTATTTTTTCCACCTGCCGAATTTCCTCATCTGTAACTTTTTGAAAATGCGAAAAATCAAAACGCAGACCTTCCGGACGAACCAATGAACCTTTCTGTTCCACGTGTGTGCCCAGAACTGTGCGTAAAGCGTGATGCATCAAGTGTGTCGCACTATGATTGCACGCCGTTGCCAAACGCGCATCAATGTCGATTTGTGCCATGAAAATTTGTTCCGGTTTTTCGGGCAATTCCGTGCATAAATGAACCATCAAATTGCCTTCTTTTTTAGTGTCGAAAATGGCAGTTTGGTTATTTTCCGAATCAATTAAAACACCTCTATCTCCTACTTGACCGCCACTTTCAGCATAAAACGGTGTATGGTCTAAAACCAATTGAAAATACGTTTTATTTTTTGCGGAAACTTTACGATATTTCAGAATTTTTGTTTCGCAAGACATTTCGTCGTAACCCACAAAATTGGTTTCCTCGCCTTGATGAACTCTAACCCAGTCGTCGGTTTCAACGGCTGCTGCTGAACGCGAACGTTCTTTTTGTTGGTTAAGTTCTTTTTCGAAATCTTCTAAACTCACCGTCAAGCCGTTTTCTTTCAAAATCAAATCCGTCAAATCGAACGGAAAGCCGTACGTATCATACGCAACAAAGGCGTCGTGTCCCGAAATTTTGGTTTGATTTTTGCTTTTCGCTTTCGTCATAATTTGGTCTAACAAACGCATTCCCGATTCCAACGTTCGCAAAAATGCACTTTCCTCTTCTGCAATCACTTTCGTGATAAGTTCTTGCTGTGCTTTGAGTTCCTTAAATTGTTCTCCCATTTCTTTGCACAACAACGGCACCAATTTACACATAAACGGGTCTCTGAAATTGAGAAACGTATAGCCGTAACGTACCGCACGACGCAGGATTCGGCGAATCACATAACCCGCTTTATTGTTCGACGGCAATTGTCCGTCTGCAATCGCAAAACTCACTGCACGCAAATGGTCGGCAATCACACGCATCGCAATATCTGCCTTCAAATCTTTTCCATAAGTTTGCTTACAAAGTTTCGCAATTTCTTGAATAATCGGTTGAAAAACATCGGTGTCATAATTCGATTGTTTCCCTTGAACGACCATACACAAACGCTCAAACCCCATGCCCGTATCCACATGTTTGGCGGGCAATTCAACGAGCGAACCATTCGCCATACGATTGAATTGCATGAACACCAAATTCCAAATTTCGATCACTTGCGGATGATCTTGATTGACTAAATCACGTCCGGGAATTTTTGCTTTTTCTTCCGCCGAACGAATATCCACGTGGATTTCCGAACACGGACCACACGGACCGGTATCGCCCATTTCCCAAAAATTGTCTTTTTTATTTCCAAATAAAATTCGATCTTCCGGAATAATTTCTTTCCATAAATCGTAAGCCTCCATATCTTTGGACGTGTTGTCTTTACGGTCACCTTCGAAAACCGTTACATACAAATTTTCTTTCGGAATTTTGTAAATTTCGGTCAACAATTCCCATGCATATTCTATCGCTTCTTTTTTGAAATAATCTCCAAACGACCAATTACCAAGCATTTCGAACATGGTGTGGTGATAAGTATCGTGCCCGACTTCTTCCAAGTCGTTGTGTTTTCCCGACACCCGTAAGCACTTTTGGGTATCGGCAATTCGCGGATATTTCACAGGTATATGACCAATAAAAATATCTTTGAATTGATTCATTCCTGCGTTGGTAAACATCAGTGTCGGGTCGTTCTTGATGACCATAGGGGCTGACTCCACAATATGATGTTGTTTGCTTGCGAAGAAGTCAAAAAATGTTTTCCTAATTTGTGTAGATGATATCATAGTTTCCTAAATTTTGCAGGGGCGATGCATGATTGCTGAACGGAAGTCGAAACAAGTATCACCCTCACAGATTTCGAGTGCAAAGATACAAAAAAAATACGAATTGAAATAATTTTTATCAAAAAAAATTGACATTTTCATTTTTTTTTTGTATCTTTGCGGGTTGTACGCATAAAAAAACATGGCAAAAAACACCTATACTTTTGACCCCGATTCGCTTTCTTTGAAAAAAGTGAAAATAGGTAAACGAGAACTCTTCAAAAAAATTCTCTTTTATTTGTCGTTGACTTTTGTATTATTCGTTTCAGCAGTTGCGTTCACAGTCTACGTTTTTGATTCTCCAAAAGAACGTCAATTACGACGCGACTTGGATCAATCGCGATTTCAATATCGTCAATTGAGCAGGCGAGTAGACCAGCTTTCGCTTGTTCTCAAAGATATCCAAACGCGTGATGAAAACTTGTATCGCGTTATTTTTGAAGCCGAACCACCTAAAAAAGATTCTGATTTATTAGGCAACGAAACTTACGAGGAATTTCGGCTCAATTCGATTTCCGACTTAATCATCGGAACCTCTTTAAAAGTGGACGATTTGACCAAACGAATGTACACGCAATCTCGGTCGTTTGACGATGTTTTTGCAATGGCAAAAAACAAAAAAGAAATGTTGGATGCCATGCCGGCAATTTTTCCTGTAAACAAAAAAACAGCACAGGTACATTCGGGATTCGGAATGCGTATGCACCCTATTTTTCGGACGTATCAAATGCATACCGGTGTAGATATTGTCGGTCCTACGGGCACGCCAATCTACGCAACCGGAGATGGTGTTGTAACGGAATCCGGAGGATACTCCAGAGGTTATAGCGGTTACGGCATTACGGTTGTAATCAATCATGGTTTCGGGTTTCAAACGTTGTACGGACATTTGAGCAAGACAGACGTTCGTGTCGGACAACGTGTTAAACGTGGCGATTTAATCGGCCGTATGGGAAATACAGGGCAATCGGTAGGTACGCACTTGCACTATGAAGTAATTTTGCACGGGAAAAAAGTGAATCCGGTCTTTTATTTTTTCCTCGATATAACGCCTCAAGAATACGAACAAATTCTTGAAAAAGCTAATGAAATTAACCGAAGTATGTCGTAATATGGAATCCACAAAAATGTTCTATACCATTGGAGAAGTTGCCGATATGTTCAAAGTGAACACATCGCTGATTCGCTTTTGGGAAAAGGAATTTGACGTCATCAAACCACAACGAAACAAGAAAGGAAATCGTTTATTTACTCCGTCAGATGTAGATTATTTTCATCAAATTTATCATTTGGTGAAAGAGCAGGGCTTTACGTTGCAAGGGGCTAAAGACCGTTTCAAATCAAAGGTTTCGCAAGATTCGGACGTGAAGTTCGAAGCTATAAAAACACTAAAAAACGTTAAAACATTTTTGTTGGACTTAAAAGAAAATTTGTAACATGTTCAATTCTATAATTTGGGATTTTGATCCCGTAGCATTTTCTGTTGGTGGCTTTGAAATTCGTTGGTACGGACTGATGTTTGCAGCATCATTCGCTTTCACGTTTTGGCTGTGTATGTGGATGATGAAAAAAGAAAAAAGCGATTTAACAATTCCTGATACTTTGCTGTATTATCTGGCAATTGCAACGATTATCGGTGCACGATTGGGGCATTGTTTCTTTTATGATCCGGCATATTATTTGGCAAATCCCATCGAAATTCTGAAAATCAGAGATGGCGGATTAGCCAGTCATGGTGCGGCAATCGGAATTTTAATTGCATTGTATTTGGTTGCAAAAAAACACAAAAAAACGTTTTGGTACATGACAGACCGAGTGGTGATTTTCGTAGCAATTACAGGGGTTTTGGTACGTCTCGGAAATTTATTTAACTCCGAAATTTACGGCTATACAACAACTTTGCCATGGGGTTTTATCTTTGTACAAAATGGCGAAGTATTTCCAAAACATCCGACACAACTTTACGAAGCACTGTGTTATCTCTTGATTTTCGCGGGTTTGTTGTGGTATTACGTTAAGCAACATTACAAACCCAAAGAAGGAATTTTATTCGGAAGTTTTCTGATTCTCTTATTTGGTGGGCGTTTCATCATTGAATCTATCAAAGAAGTGCAAGTTGGTTTTGAAGAAAATATGTGGTTGAATATGGGACAAATTCTCAGTATTCCTTTTATTTTGGCGGGGGTTGTGATTTTATGGTTGGCGATAAAACATCAATTACCGATTTTTCCGAAAAAGAAATGAGAACATATTGGTCGTACATAAAATCCCATCGCTACCTCAAATATCTGACGGACAAATATATCGTTACCTTGATTGCATTTGGTATTTGGATGATTTTTTTCAGTTCGAACAGTTTGGTTTCTCAACATAAATTACGCAAACAGCTTAAAGACTATAAAGCTGAACGTCAGTATTACCTTCGTCAAATCGAAATCAACAAGCAACATATTCATTTACTCGACCATAATTTGGAACATTTAGAAACATTTGCCCGTGAAAAATTCCTTATGAAACGCGACAATGAAGACATTTTCATTTTCGTGGAAGAATAACACTTGCAAAAAACAAAAAAAAATCGTATCTTTGCAACCAAATTTTGTAAAGGCGGAATGTACCTCGTCTCTACGTGTAAAAACCTTAAAAAAAAACAATTATTATGAGCACAATTCTCGACGTTCACGCACGTCAAATCTTAGATTCCCGCGGAAATCCGACGGTTGAAGTTGAAGTAGTAACCGAAGACGGCTATTTTGGTCGTGCCGCTGTTCCTTCCGGAGCATCTACGGGAGTCCACGAAGCAGTGGAACTTCGCGATGGTGATAAATCCAAATTTCTTGGAAAAGGTGTTTTGAAAGCCATTCACAATGTGAATACCGAAATCGCTGATGCGTTGGTGGGTCAGATTGATGTAACTGAACAAAACGAAATTGATAAAATCATGATCGAATTGGACGGAACGCCGAACAAAGGTCGCTTAGGTGCAAACGCAATTCTGGGTGTTTCGATGGCTGCTGCACACGCTGCTGCTCAATTTACGAATCAACCGCTTTTCCGCTATATTGGCGGAACAAACGCAAACACGTTACCGATTCCGATGATGAATATCATCAATGGCGGTTCGCATGCCGACAATAGCGTGGATTTTCAAGAATTCATGATTATGCCCGTTGGTGCTCCAACATTTTCTGAGGCATTCAGATGGGGTGCAGAAATTTTTCATGCATTGAAAAACGTTCTCCACAAACAAGGCATGAGTACTGCTGTTGGCGACGAAGGTGGTTTTGCTCCCATGCTGAAATCAAACGAAGATGCGTTGAAAGTGATTATGCAAGCCATTGAAATCGCAGGTTACAAACCGGGTGAAGATATTTTCATCGCACTTGACCCTGCTGCGTCTGAATTTTATGTGGAAAATGAAAAAGTTTATCATTTCAAAAAATCAACCGGCGAAAAATTAACACCTACGCAAATGGCTGATTTTTGGGCTGATTGGCACAAACGTTATCCGATTATTTCACTCGAAGACGGTATGGCGGAAGACGATTGGGACGGTTGGAAATATCTTACCGACAAAATCGGACAGACTTGTAATTTGGTTGGCGACGATTTATTTGTAACTAACGTTGATCGTCTGAAAATGGGCATTGACAAGGGTGTTGCAAATTCGATTTTGGTCAAAGTAAATCAAATTGGTTCGTTGACCGAAACTATCAATGCCGTGAACTTGGCGTATCACAACAGTTACACCGCGATTATGAGCCATCGTTCGGGCGAAACCGAAGATGTTACCATTGCTGATTTGGCTGTTGCATTGAACACCGGAATGATTAAAACCGGTTCGGCTTGTCGTTCGGAACGTATTGCAAAATACAATCAATTGCTCCGTATCGAGGAAATGTTGGGCGTTTCAGCGAATTATCTGGGTAAAGGATTTAAGTATGCGAAATAATTTTCATGATTCTGCTCATTGAAACTTCAACTCCGGTCTGTTCCGTTGCCCTCGCAAAAGGTGCGGAAATACTTGCTATTCGAGAAAATCACGAAGGACTTTCACATGCTAAATTGGCTGCAAATTTTGTGGACGAAATCATGAAAGAAACCGGTGTGAAGTTGTCGGATTTAGATGCGGTTGCGATTAGTAAAGGTCCCGGTTCTTATACCGGTTTGCGAATTGGAGTGTCGATTGCCAAAGGACTTTGCTATGCACTGAACAAGCCATTGATTGCGGTAAGTTCATTGCAAGCCATAGCACAAACAGCGGCGAAACATTATGACGAAAATCATTTGTTCATCCCGATGATTGATGCTCGGCGCATGGAAGTTTATTCGGCGGTATATGATGCAAAAAACGAGTGTTTACGCGATGTTCAAGCGGATATAATTGACGAAAATTCATACGCAAATTTTGCAAAACAACCTTTCGTTTTGTTAGGTGATGGTGCAAAAAAATGTGAAGAGATTTTCAAAAACCATTCGCAAATTCATATTGATGAAACTTTGAAATTTTCCGCAAAAAATATGATTTCACTTGCTCAAAAAGCCTTTGAAAACAAGGATTTCGTTGATGTTGCATATTTTGAACCGTTTTATCTAAAAGATTTTATTGCAGGAAAACCAAGTGTAAAAGGATTGAAATGACAGCAAAAATAATTTCCATAGGAGACGAATTATTGATTGGACAAGTAACCAACACCAACGCAACGTGGTTGGCAGAACAGCTCAATCAAATCGGCATCAAAGTTGACAAAATTTTAGCCGTTTCAGACAAGGGCGAAGAAATCGAACATACTGTAAAATCAGCCATTTCAAGACATCGTTTAGTCATTACAACCGGCGGTTTAGGTCCAACCAAAGACGACATTACCAAGCAATGTTTGGCAAATGTTTTCAATGCCAAATTGGTGCTAAACGAAAACGTTTTGGCAAACAACATCGCTTATTTCAAAGCACGCGGACACGAATTGACGGAACTCAATCGCAAGCAAGCCGAAGTTCCCGATTGTTGTGAAGTGATTGAAAACACTTGTGGTACAGCGTCCGGAATGTGGTTTGATACGCCCCATAACGGCGTGCTGATTTCGTTGCCCGGTGTGCCTTACGAAATGAAAACGATGATGGAACAACATTTGCTTCCTCGTCTGAAAGCCTTGAACGGCGGGGAAATCATCATTCACAAAACCGTGATGACACACGGACTTGGCGAGTCATTTTTATCCGAACGCATCGCATCTTGGGAGGACAATTTACCTGAAAATTTCAAATTAGCCTACTTACCGCAACCCGGAATTTTACGCTTGCGACTATCCGCTTTCGGAACAGATGAAAAATCTCTAAACGCAGAAATGACCAAGCAATTAGACGAATTACACCGACTTATTCCCGAACTGATTTACGGCTACGAAAATGAAAGTTTGGAGTCGGTTGTTTTCCGTTTATTGAAAGAAAAAAAACAAACCTTGTCTATCGCCGAAAGTTGCACGGGAGGCTATATTGCACATCGTATTACCATGTTGCCCGGCAGTTCGGCTATTTTCCAAGGTTCTGTGGTGGCGTACGATAATAATGTGAAACTGAATTTGCTGAACGTTTCTTTGAAAACCATTGAAGACTTCGGTTCTGTAAGCGAACAGTGCGTTAAAGAAATGGCGGAAGGAGCCAAAAAATTATTCAAAACGGATTATGCTATTGCCGTTTCGGGTGTTGCGGGTCCGAGTGGAGGAACCGATGAAAAGCCTGTGGGCACGGTGTGGATCTCTGTTGCGACTCCGGAAAAAACGGTTACAAAAAAATTCTCTTACGGCGACAATCGCGAACGAAATATCCTTCGTGCTTGCTTGTCGGCACTGAATTTGCTGCGATTAGAATTGTAAAAAAAAATCCCGCCGATTGGCGGGATTTTTTATGATCGGGAACCATTAAATTTCCTCGAAAAATTCAACTCTACCGGTGTGCAGATCGTAGTATCCACCGATGATTTTGATTTGACCGTTTTGTTCCATCTCTGCCAAAATCGGCGAGTTTTTGCGAATATTCTCAACAGCCAAAATAACATTGTTGATACCAACCATATCAACAAATTCAGGGTTAGTAGCTGTTGCATCGCCGGTAAAATCTTGTGCACTCTGTGCTACAGCCGGCTTGATTTTGCTCAACATTTCAGTGATGTTACCAAGCTCAGTGTCGCTGATAGCGTGCTTCACAGCACCACAAGCACCGTGTCCGAGAACCATCACTAATTTGGCACCTGAAGCAGCACAAGCAAATTCCATGCTACCCAAAATGTCAACATTGATGAGGTTACCTGCAACACGTGCAACAAAAAGATCACCGATCGCTTGATGGAAAACATCTTCCACCGGAACACGAGAATCGAGACACGATAAAATCACCGCTTTCGGAAATTGTCCGTTGGCAGCATCGCGTACGAGGTCGGTGTTGTTTCTCACGGTAAGCTTATTGCTCACGAAATCTTCGTTACCTTGTTTAAGGATTTGAATGACACAATCCGGTGTCAAGTTTGCTTGCTCTTCTTGCGTGAAAACCTTAGTGTTTTTAGCGACTCTGGGGTTTTCCCCACCACAACCACATGCTGTCAGAATCGCGAGAGCAGCAATAGGAATCAGAATTTTTTTCATCTTTCTTTGTTTTTTTGTTGATAATTGTTTTGCTTAAATTTGTGCAAAGATACAAAAAAAATTTGACTTTGTGATTATTTTTTAAGTATTTTCCTTTTTTTTTCGTATCTTTGCACAAAAAAAACGATAAGACTATGAAAATAATTATTGTAGGGACAGGCTATGTAGGCTTGGTAACCGGCGTTTGTTTCGCTGATGTGGGTATTGATGTAACCTGCGTGGATATTGACGAAACGAAGATTGACAACCTAAAAAAAGGTATCTCTCCCATTTATGAACAAGGTTTGGATGAGCTTTTGCAAAAGAACATTCAGCGAGGTACCATTCGATTTTCGACCGATTTGAGCGAGTGTTTGCACGATGCGGATGTTGTTTTTTCGGCTGTCGGAACACCTCCGGATGAAGATGGTTCTGCTGATTTGAAATACGTTTTGGATGTGGCAAAAACGGTTGGAAAACACATGAAGAAATACGTTTTGGTCGTAACTAAAAGTACGGTTCCCGTAGGGACAGCAGCGAAAGTTCGTCAAGCAATTCAAAGCGAATTGGATGTTCGAAAAGAGAAAATCGCATTTGATGTTGCATCGAATCCTGAATTTTTGAAAGAAGGTTCTGCGATCAAAGATTTCATGTATCCCGAACGTATTGTGGTTGGCGTGGAAACTCAACGTGCTGAGGAGGTGATGAAACGTTTGTACAAGCCGTTTACACTCAACGGACACCCTGTGATTTTCATGGATGTGCCTTCTGCTGAAATGACGAAATATGCGTCCAATGCGATGTTGGCGACACGTATCAGTTTTATGAATGATGTTGCAAATCTTTGTGAATTGGTTGGTGCCGACATTAATCAAGTGCGACGAGGTGTTGGAAGTGATAGCCGAATTGGCAGTAAATTCTTGTATCCCGGCATCGGTTATGGCGGTTCGTGCTTTCCGAAAGATGTGAAAGCATTAGTGAAAACAGCCCAACAAAACGGTTACAAGATGCGTGTGTTGCAAAGTGTTGAGGACGTAAACGATGAACAAAAAACAATTTTGTTCAAAAAATTTCAGAAGTATTTCAACGGAGATATCGCAGGAAAAACCGTTGCGATATGGGGTTTGGCGTTCAAACCCGGAACTGACGATATGCGTGAAGCACCTGCGTTAGTGCTGATTGATTTATTAACGCATGCAGGTTGCAAAGTTAAAGCATTCGACCCTGTTTCGATTGATGAATGCAAACGCAGAATCGGCGATAAAATCGAATATAGCGATAATCATTACGATGCATTGAGCGGGGCAGATGTATTGTTTTTAGCAACCGAATGGACAGAATTTCGTTTCCCGGATTGGGCGAAAATAAAGGGAATGCTAAAGACGCCGGTAATTTTCGACGGGCGAAATATCTACGACAAAAACGAACTTGCCAAAGAAGGTTTCGATTATATCGGAATTGGTTTTGAATGTGTAAATAATTAATATGAATATCCTCGTAACAGGTGCCAACGGACAACTTGGCAACGAACTCAAAAAGCGAACTGCATTACTTCCGAATGCCGATTTTTTCTTTACGGATGTAGAAGATTTAGACATTACAAAAAAGGATGTGTTGGACGACTTTTTCAAAGGAAATCGCTTTGATTTTATTGTGAATTGTGCGGCTTACACTGCTGTGGATAAGGCGGAAACAGAGCATAATCAAGCCCTCGCTATCAATTGTCAAGCCGTTACAAACTTGGCGGAAATTTGTTCGAAATACAACAGTTTTTTGATTCATATTTCCACCGATTATGTATTCAACGGGCATGGCCACAAACCTTACAGGGAAATTGATGTGATGGATCCGATTTCGTTTTACGGAATCTCGAAATGGCGGGGCGAGCAGGCTGCGAGAAGTGTAGAGAAAGGTATTATCATTCGAACATCGTGGTTGTACTCTAATTTCGGGACTAATTTTGTGCACACGATGCAAAAAGCCGGTCGTACAAACGACACCTTGAACGTGGTATTCGATCAAGTTGGAACACCAACATTTGCGGGGCATTTAGCGGAAGCGATATGGAAAATTATTCCACAATTAACCGACTGGAAAGAAGGCGTACAAGTCTATCATTTTTCAAACGAAGGTGTGTGCAGTTGGTATGATTTTGCAAGAGAAATTATGCAACAGTGTAAGCTCAAATGTCAAGTATTTCCAATAGAAAGCAAAGATTATCCCACTCCGGCATCACGTCCGTTTTATGCCGTTTTGAATAAAACTAAAATCAAACAACGTTTCGGATTGTCCATTCCTCATTGGAAAGACGGGCTTTTGGAGATGTTGGGGAATCAAAAAAAGCACTTATAGAAACCTCCATAAGTGCTTGATTCTCAGCAGTCGGGACGACAAGATTCGAACTTGCGACCACACGCCCCCCCAAACATGGAGCAAAGATACAACTTTTTTTTTGACCTCTACAAAAAAATCTGCTATAACAATTCTATCAAGCCTTCTGTATCCGGTAGTATGCCTTTGTATTCGGGCGGTAATTCTTTTGCCGTTCTGTAAGTGGCTACACCCATCGGCTTACTCATGTCACGAAAAGCATATTCCACAAGTCGTTGGTTTTGCGATTTACACAAGATGATTCCGATGGAGGGGTTTTCGTGTGGAAGCCTTACTAAATCGTCTAATGCCGACAAATAAAAATTCATCTTTCCTAAATACTCAGGCTTGAAAACACCTCGTTTTAACTCAATAGCCACCAACGATTGCAATTGTCGATTGTAGAAAAGTAAGTCAATATAATACTCCTGTTCTTCTACTATCAAGCGGTATTGGTTGCCAATAAAAGAAAAATCCTTACCTAATGACATAATGAATTTTCGGATATTATTCATAATCTCGCTCTCTAATACTCGTTCGTCAGGCTCATCATCAGGCGATTCCACATTGATGTAATCGAGCAAGTATTCGTCTTTGAATGACATCATTGCTTTTCGTTCAAAATCTTTGTCAGAAATAGTTATTTGGAAGTTGTTGGGTAGTTTGCCTTGGTTAGTGTATAAATCGCTTTTGAGATTATACTTTAATTTTTCAACACTCCAAAATTCGGTTGCACAGCGTTCGATGTAGAACAGGCGTTCTTCCACAGTTTTAACCTTTGTCAGAATTTCGCAATGGTGGGTAAATCCTGTTTTGAGGAAACAATCAAGAAATATGCCAATATCGTGCGTTACCAACGCACGAATTGTATTATCCTCAAGTAGAGGAGGTTGTAATTCGCCAATTGATGACTGGCGAATTGAGGTGAGTTCTTGGAGGTCTATTTCTTGAGATAAAACGACCATTTCGCCAGTTGCTGACTGGCGAAATGCATAGAACTGATTCCACTCCTCGTAAAACATTCTCATATTTTTTATGTTGGATGGAGAGAAACCTCGTAGTCCGGAGATCTCTTGTTGTAGGTTTCGGGAAATGGTATCAATCGCTTTTGTCCCCCAAAAATTAATTCGACTATTTTCGGAAATGTACTTGCCGATTCCGTAGTAAAGCGACAACAGTTCCCTGTTTGCCAAGGTTGCTGCCCTATAGCGACTTTTGAGTATGGCATTCTTTATCGTTTGAATGGCACTTAGATAGTTTGAAGTAACCTGTTGTTCCATATTCTTGTTTTAATGTGGTGCAAAGATACAACTTTTTTTTGAACCCTAAAAAAAACGCTGTAAAAAAGGTTTCTTTTTTCATTATTTTTCGTATCTTTGCATTTCGAATTAATACTAAAACTATCAAAACACATCGCCATGAAATCACAGCTCATCAAATTGCTAACCGTATCGGTGCTATTCGCCGGACTGTCGGCGTGTAAGCAAAAAACTATCGAGGTAAACCAAAATTTCAGTCGCTATATCAGTGGCTTTACTTCGGGGCAAATTTCCACTAAAGCCGTTATTCAAATTGAATTGGCGGAAGACCAGCCGCAAGTGGAACCGTTCACAGAAATCAAAGACAAAGTGTTTAGCTTTTCACCGGCGGTGAAGGGGCGTGTGTATTGGAAAAGCAAGCGCTTGATAGAATTCTCGCCCGACGAGCCTCTGAAAGAAGGCACGCTTTACAGAGTGAATTTCCATCTGAATAAGGTGCTGTCGGGGCTTGATAAAGAGTTCCGGACATTCAGCTTTGACGTGCGCACCATAGAACAAAATTTCGCGATAGAAGACGCTTTTTACCAACCTATCCGCGATAATCAGAATCGCTGGAATGCCATGAGTGTCGAGGTTTCCGTTGCCGATGCGGTGACGAACAATGAAGCTGCAGAGATTTTCAGTGCAGAGCTGGG